>DAOVNW010000095.1 GCA_030630095.1 Candidatus Omnitrophota bacterium | reverse complement strand
AGAAAATTTGTAGTACCGAAAAACCCACGAACGTCTGCGCAAATGCAGGTTAGGTTCGGCCTTGCCGTACTCGGCGAAATTGGAAAACGTCTTGTTGAAGGATACTTCAAGCCGTTTATGAATCAGTATACAACTCCAAAATCTTCCTTTTCGCAGTGGATAAGGGATAATTTCTACAACACTTATGACCCGGTTCCTGTCCCTGGCGCGCCCTTCGTTTATGATATTTCGAAACTTGAAATGAATGAGGGTTCGCTCGAAAGAGCAACAGTAACAGAGGTTACATATGACCCTGTAACTGGTAATATTGCTGTCGCATGGGACGGTACTATTCAACAGAACGGAAAGCCGACTGATAATATAATCGTTATGATTATCAGAAAAACTGTAACGGTAGACGTGGAAGACGAATACCCGGACGGTGAACAGCAGGAGAAATACCCGCTAATCGATATTGACGCAATCTCATTTATCGATATTACGGCAACCCGGCAGGACGTAGGATTAGGTATGACAATATGGCAAGGCCTCGCATCAGCGGATTTATATGCCTTTGTCGTAGCCTATCAGGAAGGTGTCGATAATCTTATCGCACCAGCAAGCTCAATCCAGGTTGTTGACGCTCCTTAAAACTTCATTTTTTCAAGTGGCATTGAAATTGAAGGAAGGCCGGTACTTTGTGCCGGTCTTTTTCTTTCTTCCGTTCGCTCGAAAGCTGAAGAACTTTCTCACTCTCTGCCGGTTCCGTTCGCTCGAAAGCTGAAGAACTTTCTCACTCTCTGCCGGTTCCGCCCTCTTGCTGAGAGTAGAAGACAGGAACAGCAATTCACCGGCTCCACCTACTGCGTACGGTTCCACCCTCTTGCTGAGAGTAGAAGACAGGAACAGCAATTCACCGGCTCCACCTACTACGTACGGTTCCACCCTCTTGCTGAGAGTAGAAGACAGGAATAGCAATTCACCGGCTCCACCTACTACGTACGGTTCCGCTTACTTTTTTGTTTACCCACCAAAGAAAGCAGACAGAAAACGCTACCTGAGAGTATAGCCGGGTTTGCCCGGCTCTTGATATCTTATATAGAAATTCAGACCGTTACTATTGACGATATAGAAAAAATTTAGTACTATAAATAATGCCACTTGTCAGATTTAACTGTTCTAATAAATTCTTGGCTATTCTCCGAAAAGAAAGCCCGGCCGGTATACGTTACAAGGCTATTTACACGACTTGTAAAACGTGGAAATGCCCTGAATGTTCGGAGCGTAACGTATACCAGTTACGAAATATCATATATAGACATTTTAAAGACCGGAATATTTGGCATATCACATTTACTATTAAAAATTACGGTCAATCCTCCGCAGTTTCCCGGAAGCATATTAAACTTTCCTTTGATAAATTCAGAAAGAGAATGAAGCGTAAATTTAAAAATTTTGACTATGTTCTATTTTGTGAATTTACCAAAAAGGGTATAGCACATTACCACCTGTTGACCTCTCAACGTCTCTGCCATGCTTTTCTTAAATCGAACTGGCTTGAATGTACCGGGAACTCATGGGTAGTATATATCAAGCGATATAAAGCAAGTAAATCCACGATTAAAAATTATGTTTCAAAATATGTTTCAAAACAATGTATCAATAATCAATCGTCTACTTTATACGGACACCGGTTTGTCTGTTATACCAGACATTTTTATAAACTTGCTAAAATTATAAATGGCTGGAAACTTATTAAATGGATTGATACTGAGGCAAACACTTTTTTTGAAATATACAAAGAATGCCAGGACATTATAATTGAAATGACCGATAATATTCGAGGTTCGCCCAAGTTGTATTCGGTCGACGGTTTTGATTTTTCGGATTGTATAGTTTCATTTTTTTAACGGAGGTTATTTTATGGATACCAAAAACAAAATGGAAAGAATTACTTTTCTTTTAGGGAGAGGGTTTTGTATTTCATTTGATTTGCTTGACCAAATTGATAATAATGAAATATCAAAAGAAGATTTCAAGAATGACGTTGAGGTTTTAGAGTCAATACTTTCGTCAATCAGTGCAGACTTAAAGGTTGTAAAATTATAATGTATACCCCGCTTGAAGTTTGTAAAAGAACAGAGTATAATTTACGGTCTATTGTTGACAGGTTGAATATGCTATCTCTCAAAGTTTTATCTTCTCAGGTTAGTCCGAAAGAGTTTAAGAAATTTGTTAAAGGTATTCATATTTCTATTAACTCAGCTTCTCTTAAATTCGACAATGATTTTAATTCTTATCTCAAGGGTTGACCCTCTCTTTCTATTTTTGTGTCATTTTATCCAGACCGCCTTTGCCTTTTTTCTTCGGCTTCGCTGTGAAAGAAAAAACGCAGGAGGTCATAAAAAATGACAAAGAAAAAACAAAAATTATCGAAAGAGGAAGTCAGAGCCACACGAGATTTTTATCAATCTAATCTTATATTGTTGAACTGCCTTGAAAGTATAACGCTCAGACGAAGTAAGGACATAGGTTCACAGGCTGTAATAAATTTTGAACTTCATAAAACTGTTGACAGTCTTCTCAGTTCTAAAACGTTATCGGCTTAAAAAATCCCTACCGGGTCTAACGACCCGGTTTTTTTTTTATTCAGTATATTCTTTTTTAAGTTCAGAGCTTGGTATCTTTTCAGTATGCCTTTTTTTTTTTATTTTTTTATTCTCTCCATCGTAGGCTTTCCGCTCGGCTTCCCGGTAAGAAAACACCGGGTTATCCTCTCCGTCAATCCTGAACGTGAGGTAAAAGAAGAAAAGAAAAATCTCCCTTCCCGGTACCCTATCCGATTTTTTATAAGAGGTATTCCAGAGAGTTTTCAAGCCTGCCACGGCGAGATATTACGCCCGCAAGTGGTCATTACAAAAAGAAAAATCTCCCTTCCCGGTACCCTATCCGATTTTTTATAAGAGGTATCCAGGTAAAATACTAAAATGTTTTTATGCTTCTACTAATTCCTTCCGATTTGGAATTCTAATGCGATTTTGACAAATTGAATGATACAATCATTTAAGCATTGAACCGTTTTTATGCTTTTTCTAATTCCTTCCGATTTGGAATTCTAATGCGATTTTGACAAATTGAATGATATAATCAGTTAAGCATTGAACCGTTTTTATGCTTTTTCTAATTCCTTCCGATTTTATTTTTGTTTGCTCTGTTTTTTTTTCTGTCAGCGTTTCCGGGTTCTCACTCGCCGAGGAGTATTAACGGGTGGAAGTCCTCTGGCAAGCTCGGTAATGCTGTGTGGTATGACTTTGGGAGAACCCCCTCCTAGGTATCTTTTTAGAGGAAACCTTTTGCCTTTGTCTCACAAAAGAACGTGTGAGCTACTCCTTGTGTAAGTATATTTGTTCTTTCGTGAGAGCGGCAGTCAAAAGCCCCGCCCGTCCCGGAGCACGACACAGCAAAGAGGAAGTAATCCTCTGCCTGCTTGCTCTTTGCCCTGTCAGTACTCCTAGCGCCGTAACAGGCTATAATATGCGGCGCGCGGGCGGCATAAACACGTCCGAACCCTGTTCCCTCAGCTTGATTTACGTACTTACGTGTAGTTTCTTGCTTATCTTCATGGCCTAACCAATAATTAAAGCCCCTCGGCGTTTGAGAGTACCAGCCACGGAAGAACAGTCATTTTGACTGTTTTTTCCCCTTTTATTGGCCTCTTTCTTTCATTTTCTCACTTTTTCTTTATTTTTTGCTTGCCGGTCTGTCATTTTGTCAGTATTCATATAAAAAGAAGAAAGAAGGAGTAACACGCCTTGAATATTTTGTTAAACTATGACCAAAGCAACCAGACGCAAGCGGAGTATCACACAGTATATCCAGATAAATTCTCAGAGCTCTGAGAAAGTTAAAAAGGAGTTTGTAAAATGTTAGATATTTTTTCTGACAAATTCTTAGCAGGTAAAGAGTATTTACAATGTAGATTATTAGTATATGATTTACTGGTTCATACAGGAGCGCGATATTGTGAAATTCAAAATCTGGAATATAAACAGCTATCACCGGAAGGAACTTTGACAATCCTTCAAACTAAAAACGATACAGAAAGAATTGTTGATTTACCTGGCTTGCTGTTCGGAAGATTAATGACACATTATGTACTTTATAATCGCCTGTTTAAACAACTTTCATACATTGACTTTTATCGCTGGTTAAAAACTTTCTTGACCCCTGACATGGTGGTCAGCAACGAAAGTAATAAAAGTATTTGTCACGGTATACGGAAGCGGTATATTAAAAATTTGTATGCTTCCGGTATGACCTGCCGGCAAATCGCTGACTTTATGAAATGGAAGTCTACCGGGACGGTAGCATATTATTTATGAAAGAGAGGAAAACATACCATGAATGAAAACTTAAATCCGGAAAATTTTAAAATTGTCGGGGCTTTTGTAGTCGGGATAATTACAATGGGAATAATACCACTCATAAAGGTTATAGGCGCAACATGGAAACGTAACGCACCTTTAAGAGAAGAACGGAAAAAAAAACGCTTAGAAAAGCGTAAAAATATAATTTCATAATAGGAGGATACAATTATGAAAATGATAAATAAGGGTATTCTTGAGCTTGGTACCGGTAAGGTCGGCCCCGTCATTGGTAGCTCGGCCCAGGGTACTGACTACTTAAGGAAGTTCGTAATACCAAAAAACCCACGTACAGCAGCACAAATGCAGGTTAGATTTGGGCTTGCTGTTCTAGGTGAGATTGGCAAACGT
>DAOVNW010000121.1 GCA_030630095.1 Candidatus Omnitrophota bacterium | reverse complement strand
GCGAAGCCGGCAAATTTGACAAAAGCATTAGTTTGCTGAAGAAGGCTCTTGCCCTTGACGTGGAAGACGCGCATAAATTATACCTGACTCTGGCCGCTATGTATGAAAAGGCCGATTTAATAGATGATGCTGAGAAGGCTTACCATGAGGCCATTGAACGGGAGCCTGAGAGCGACCTTTTATATTTTTATCTGGGATGTTTTTATGACCAGCACAGCCGCAGAAAAGAAGCGGCGCGCCAATTTGCCAAGGCTATTGAAATAAATCCCAGGAACACTGATGCCTTAAATTACTTAGGCTATATGTATGCCGAAGACGGCATAAATTTAGATGAGGCTGTCGAGATGTTGAAGACAGCTGTTGAGATAGAGCCGGATAATGGGGCCTATATTGACAGTCTGGGCTGGGCCTATTTTAAAAAGGGAGATATTAATAAAGCCCTTGAGTTGGTTTTAAAGGCTTCGTTGTTGTTGGAAGATCCGGTGATTTACGACCATTTGGGGGATATATATTATAAGCAGGGTTTAAAGGACAAAGCAAAAGAACAGTGGCAGAAGTCGCTTTCTATAGATCCCGATGAAGAGAAGGTGAAAGAGAAAATTGAAAGGTTGAAAGATGAGTAAAAAAAGGCCTGATATAAAAAAGCTTGAAGATAAGGCTGTTGAGATAAGAGAGGATATTTTGAATATGCTCGGCAAGGCGGGCAGTGGCCACACGGGGGGGTCGTTGTCACTGGTTGAGTTATTGCTGACCCTATACTTTTATGAAATGCGCCATAATCCTGAAAATCCCGGGTGGGATAAAAGAGACAAGTTTATTTTGTCTAAAGGCCACGGGTGCCCGGCGCTTTACGCGGTGCTGGCTGACGCGGGTTATTTTCCGCGCGAGTGGCTGTGGACATTAAGAAAGATGGGTTCGAGGCTTCAGGGGCATCCGCAGAAGGATATCTCTATGGGCATTGAGGCATCAACCGGTTCATTGGGACAGGGACTGTCTATCGCCTGCGGCCTTGCCTTGTCCGCCATGCTTGACTCTAATAAGGCTGTGAGAACTTACTGCCTGATGGGTGACGGAGAACTGCAGGAGGGCCAGGTGTGGGAGGCGGCTATGATGGCTGTTCACTACAAGCTGGATAATCTCTGTGCCATAGTTGACTGGAATAAACTGCAGATTGACGGCTGGGTCAAAGATGTTATGGGTATAGAGCCGCTGAATAAAAAATGGAAGGCGTTTGGCTGGGAGGTTTTTGAGGCGGACGGCCATAATTTTGAGAGTATTATGGAGGCTTTTAATAAAGCCAGAGGCGTAAAAGGGAAGCCTGCCATAATACTGGCGCGTACTGTAAAAGGAAAAGGTGTTTCTTTTATCGAGAACCAGGCGGGCTGGCACGGTATCGCGCCTAAAAAAGATGAACTTAAAAGGGCTTTAGAGGAATTAAGGAAAGGCTAATGAAGAAAAAAATGATTGCTACCCGCGACGGTTTTGGGGAAGGCCTTCTGGAGCTGGGCAGGAAAAATAAAAAGGTGGTTGTACTTTCGGCTGACTTAACCGAGTCTACAAGGGCTTGCTGGTTTAAGGATAAGTATCCCGGCAGGTTTATTAGCTGTGGTGTAGCGGAGCAGAATATGATAAGCGCGGCGGCAGGTTTGGCCCTGGGAGGCAAGGTTCCTTTCGCTTGTACTTTTGGAGTTTTCGCGGCCGGCCGTGCCTGGAATCAGCTAAGTATATCCGTTTGTTATATGAATCTAAACGTAAATATCGCGGGTACTCATTGCGGTATTTCAGTCGGCCCTGACGGAGCAACCCACCAGGCGCTGGAAGAGATTTCGCTGATGAGGGCTTTGCCGAATATGACCGTTGTGGTTCCGGCAGACGCGCTGGAGGCAAAGAAGGCGACTGTTGAGGCGGCTAAGATTCCCGGGCCTGTTTATTTAAGGTTGACAAGGTGCGCGGTTCCCGTAATAAGCAAAGAGAGCGATAAATTTGAAATTGGCAGGGCCAAGGTTGTTAAGAGAGGAAAAGACCTAACTATTATAGCCTGCGGCAATATGGTTTTTGAGGCCTTGAGCGCCGCCCGCGGTTTAAAGAAGGAAGATATTGATGTAAGAGTTATTAATATGCATACTCCCAAACCCATTGACAAGAAGGCCGTTATTAAGGCGGCGAGGGAGACGGGAGCAATTGTAACCTGCGAAGAGCACACGGTTTACGGAGGACTGGGCTCCGCGGTGGCCGAAATTGTATCGCAGAACTGCCCTGTGCCCTTAAAGATGATAGGTATTGATAATCAGTTTGGCCAGTCAGGAAATAATGAAGAGTTGATGAAGTTTTATAAGCTTACCTCAGAAGACATAAAACTGGCAGTCAAAAGGCTCCTTAAGAAAAAATGAGATATAGTTGTGTCTTCGGCCGCGATAGATGTTGTTATGGATAAAATTAACTTGAAATCGCCGGCTAAGATTAATCTCTATTTAGAAGTTACAGGTAAAAGAGATGACGGCTATCACAATCTCGAAACAGTATTTCAGGCCATTGATTTAGAGGACAAGTTAAGTTTAGAGTTGACAAAAGAAAAATCAATTAAGGTAATTTGCCGTCACCCCGACGTGCCTCTGGACTCTTCAAATTTAACTTACAGAGCGGCTAATGTTCTGTTTAACAAATTAAAGATTAAAACTGGATTAAAAATCGGCCTTGAAAAACAGATATCGGTAGCCGCGGGTTTAGGCGGAGGCAGTAGTAACGCCGCCTCCGTTATTTTGGGCCTGAACAGTTTGCTTGGCCTTAATCTGTCCAAAGAGGAAATGCTTGAGATGGCCTCGGAGGTAGGCGCCGACGTTCCTTTTTTTATTTTGGAGGAAAATTGCGCTCTGGGCAGGGGGCGCGGAGATGAGCTGACGGTATTGAATAATGTACCGGAGTTCTGGTACGTAATAGTGCACCCCAATATTAAAATTTCCGCCAGCTGGGCATATCAGAACTTTAAGTTAAACTTGACAAAGAAAAAACCCGGTGTTAAAATATTTATTCGTAGTTTAATGGGCGGAAATGTTGAACAAATCGCTCCACTTCTTTACAATGATCTTGAGAACGTGATAGGGGCTTCATATAGCGATGTTGATTATGTCAAAAGGGTATTAATGGCCAAAGGCATAAAGGCTGTGCTTGTATCGGGCAGCGGCCCCTGTGTTTTTGGGATGGTGCAATCAAAAAGGGAGGCGGAGATAGCGAAAGAACAACTTGACAAACATTTGTTGCGGGCGAGAACGTTTGTCTGTCATAGCAGGTAGGCTGTATTGCTTGTGAAAGGCGGCAAAATAAACTACGAGATGAAAGGAGTAGTCAATGGAAATTACTGAGGTGAGAGTTTTTCCGAGAGAAAGCAGAGATAAGAAACTAAAGGCGTATGCTACGGTAACATTTGATGATTCTTTTGTGGTGAGGGACATAAAGGTTATTCAGGGCAACAAAGGCTACTTTGTCGCTATGCCTTCGCGCAAGATGAAGGAAAGCTGTAATAAGTGCGGCCACAGAAATGCCATAAGAAGTAAATATTGCAATCAGTGCGGAGCCAACCTTCCTATTCAAGAGATAATGCCCGCGGCTAAAGAAGAGAGGCAGAGCGAACATAAAGACATTGCCCATCCTATCAATTCGGAATTTAGAGATTACATTCAAAAGATGGTGCTTAAAAAGTATGAGGAGCTGCCGGAGTCTCAGGTGGAGTCTCAGACAAGCGCGCCGGCGGATGAAACTCAAGTTTCAGAGGAAGGAAAAACAGAGGGCTTTGAGGCTGGAATTTAGCCTGTAAAGATATTTGCCCGGTGGTGAAATGGCATCACACCGCCCTTTGGAGGCGAGGTTCGAGGTTCGAATCCTCGCCGGGCAGCCACAGAACTATGAGAGAATTATGAAGAAAAAAATGGAAGCTAAGGGTGGGGATATGAAGGATTTTGTTTGTGTTATTTTGGCGGCGGGTGAAGGTACCCGGATGAACTCGCAGATTCCCAAGGTTCTTCATACTGTTTATAAAAAGCCTCTTATAGGCTATATATTAAAGGCGCTGGATGAGCTAAAGATAAAAAAGGTAATCACCATCTG
>DAOVNW010000113.1 GCA_030630095.1 Candidatus Omnitrophota bacterium | reverse complement strand
CAATACTTTTAACTTCAAACTCCAACAAAGAACATCTCTCTTTTTCCAACGGCGTAGTAATATAAAGTTTGAGATAGCGGCAGGTAAAAGGATGAGGAAATTCAATATAATCATCCACACCATCACCAGCAGTTGTTGAATAAACATCCGTCCACTTTTTGGCATCGTTTGACTTTTGAATCTTGTAAATTGGAGCGCAATTAATATCCCATCGCAATACCACTTCTTCCACATTATACTTCCCGCCTAAATCAACATATATCCACTGAGGCTCATTGGTTCCTGAAACCCATTTCGTCTTGACATCACCGTCAACCGCGTTAGAAGCTAAATCTTCCGGCTCCGCGGAGGAGGCATATACAGGTTTGCCTCGAGCCGCGTTTCTTGGCAGCGGTTCATATATCTCGAATTCGCACAAGGAATATCCCCATTGCGTAGCTCTCTCACTACCTATCATCCGAAGATAACGAGCCTGAAAAGGAGGGTCAAAATAGATAAAATCTGTATGGCCGTCTCCCTCTGTGGTAGAATAAACATCCGTCCACTTTTTGGCATCATCTGATTTTTGAATCTTGTACGACTGTCCATACGCGGATTCCCAACGCAATATTACCCGGCCTATCGTAGCGTTTCTTTTTAAGTCTATATATATCCATTGAGGATCGCTAGATTGAGACGCCCATCTGCTTTTAACAACATCTCCATCTACCGCTTTAGAGGCGGAATATTCATCACTTTCAACAGATGAAGCAACTGCTTCTTTGCCATAAGCGATATTCGCTCCTCCGTCTTTGGCCCATTTGCTCTGCAATCTAAAATAAACTTCCCTCTTATGCATAATATCGGGATTAGAACCATTTTTCTCGCCAGCTACTATACCCCACCATTCCGCCCCATAACTGTCTTCATGAGTATCAGGATTACCAGACTTCCACCACTCATCGGAATAAGCCATTATAGTGCCTCCTGAGCATTTGTCGCTATTAGCTACCATCTCATCCCAGAGCACATCCGCTCCTTCAGCCTGATTAGTCTGGTCTGTTCCCGGGAATCCATATTCTGATATCCAGAGCGGCTTGGAACTTTTATCAGCGTATTTTTCAATCCGCCCCTGAAAACACCAGCCGGAGTATATGTTGGCTCCCCAAACATCAAGATATTTCATTGAGGCATCATCTGTTTTAAAATCCGGATCGCCAATAGGGCCCGTCGCGTTCCATACACCACCGTTGGGCGTGGTTACCGGATGATAGGTTTTTCCTTCTACTTCGTAGGCAGCCTTTGCTAATTCATTAACTAATATATACCAGCCCTTACTATCTCCTTTATACCAATAATTCTGCTCATTACCAATAGCCCACATTAAAACCGCCGGGTGGTCTTTATATTTTTTAACATAGGCCTTAAAACTATTAATAATTTTACTTCGGACATTAGGGTTTGAATAATTAAAAGAAGCCTCAACCGGAAAACCCATAATTACATAAATAGGCTTAACCCCATCATTATAAGCGGCATCTAAAAATTCTTTACTGGTTATTTCTGCCCAGGTTCTAATGGCGTTACAGTGCATCGCGCGTAACAAAGAAAAATCGCGGTTGTAAATGCCGGAGTCATTAAATATGTCGTATTCATTTACGTTATATCCAATGGGTACAGGCTGATAACCAACTCCTTTTATAAAAAAAGGTTTTCCGTTCACTAAAATCTTACGGCCCCTCACTCTAACCGGCCCTTTGCTTTGCGGCTTAACGAAGGAAGGGTCTTCAATTGCGGGCACTATCTCTTGTGAATTTATCTCAATTTCATAGATAGAATATCCCCATTGAGTAGTTCTCTCTTTAGCATATATCCTAATGTATTTTGCCTTTGTTGGCTTAAAAGTAATTAATCTTTCTTCACCGCTTCTACCATTATCTATACTTGCCGCTGTAATCCAGTTTTCTTTATCGGTGGACAACTGAATATCATACTTTAAAGCGGCGGCTGTCTCCCAGAGTATCCTTAATTTTTTAATAACTTCTACTGAATCCAACTCTATCATAATCCAGGATAGGTCTGTGCCGTGCGCTGATTCCCATCTGGACGAAAGGCTTCCATCTACAACAGCTTCCGGCCCTAAACTTTCTTTTCCATCGGAAGAAGCTGTAATTTTAGCAATCCCTTCCTTCTTCATATAGCTTTTATCTATTATTTGGGGCTCCGGAGCTGAATATTTTGTCTCTAAGTTATATTCTTTTGCCCATTTTTCCATCAAGGCGGTATAAACTTGCCGCGGACGAACTTTATCGATGCCGCCAGGAACCTTCTCTATGGCAACCACTCCCCACCACTCCTCATTAGAATAATCATCCGGGTGAAGCTTCCCCCATTGGGCGGTACTCCAACCGTTATAGTCATGGCTGTCAGGATTGCCTCCTTTCCACCACTCATCGCTATAAGCCATCAAGGTGCCGCCAATACAAACACTGGAACCTGCAATCTCATCCCAGTTATTCCCTATCCATTCAGCTTGTTTGTCCTGATACTCTTTATTGTTAACATTATCCCAGGCATCTATGCCATACTCTGAAACCCACAGCGGCTTTTTAGTCCCTCGGGCAAATCGCCCAAAATAATTTCTGCCGGCGGAAGAATTTTCAAAGGAATAACCTGGATAAATATTAGCCCCCCAAATATCAAGATATTCCATTGATTCATCATCGGTTTTTATGTTTTTATCGCCAATATTAAAGATATGGCCATTTACTATAGCCACAGGATGATAGCTTTCCCCTTCTATCCGGCGGGCAGCTTTGCCTAATTCGTTAACCAGGGTATACCAATCTTTGATATCCTTGCCGCGGTAATGATAATTGTCCTCATTGCCAATAGCCCAGAATAAAAGAGCAGGGTGATTTCTGAATTCTTTTACATAACTTTCAAACTTTTCAATAATTTCTTTTCTGTTTGCGGGGTCGGATAACTCCAGTTCATTGGAATAAGGCTTAAATCCGGCTATAACTTTAAGATCATACTTTTGCGCATTGTCCAATAAAGTTTTATTGATCTGTCCCCATGTGCGGATGGTATTACAGTTCATCTTTTTAAGCAGTGTGAAATCGCGTTCGAGAATTCGGGGGTTATCAAAAGGAACCGGCGTTTGGCCGATAGGAGCAACTTGATAACCAACGCCTTTTATCAGGTAAGGGTGGTATTTTCCATCTCCATCAAAATCTACCACCAACATTCTGCCTTCTACTTTTACCATCGGCTTGTTATCTTGCTGATAAAGCATACTTTTTGCCGCCGCGTCGCTGCCGGCTGTAGAAAAAAGAAATACCATGCTTAATATAAAACTCAACCATATATTCATTTTTATATCCTGTCTTAATGTTTTGTGTTGTCAAAAATATGTACCTTTGAAGGGCCCATAGACTCACGCTGAATCAACTCAGGTATAAAGGTAACTCTTTTCTCTTTTAGTTTCTGCTTATGGATAATTTTAAGAAGCATTTTGCCGGCAACCTTGCCTATCTCCACTAAAGGCAGCCTCATAGAACTTAAAATAGGGGAAGTAAGCGGAAAAAGTATGTCATTAAATCCAATAACCGAGATATCCCCCGGAATAGAAAAGCCGCTTTCCGTAATTTTGCGCATCGCCGTCGCGGCCATAACATCATCAGAGGCAATTAGAGCGGTAAAGGCGGGTTTAATATCCAAAAGACGGCCGGTAAGATTATAATCTTTCTCAAAATTGAAGGTACCTTGGACTACTAATCGTTTCTCAAAAGTAATCCCTGCTTCTTTAAGGGCTTTTTTGTAACCCGACAGCCGGTCACGAGCATAAGGTAAGTCTTGGGAATCAGTCATAAAAGCAATTTTTCTATGTTTTAATTTTATCAACCTCTTGACAGCTAAATACATCCCTTTTTTATTATCTATCAATACGCTGGGAATTCTATGAGTAGGAATATACTTATCCACCAACACTATTGGAATCCCCTGTTTATATAAAGAGATAACGTCTTTGTCTTTAGCCTCCTGGCTTATCAGACACAAGCCGTCCACTCTTTTTTCCATTATTGTAATTAAGTAAGGGGGTACGGAAGAGGCAGTTTTAAAAGGAATAACATTGGTTAATAGGAAATGGTAACCATCTTTTTCTAAAACAGAACCAAGCCCGCTTATAATATAATTAAAGTACGGATTTACTATATCATCAAGTCCCCTGATGCCAACAGCAATATTAAAGGTTTTT
>DAOVNW010000003.1 GCA_030630095.1 Candidatus Omnitrophota bacterium | reverse complement strand
CTCTATAGTATGTATCTATTTCCCGTAACATAGATCCGCCGACCCAGATTTGAAGCATCACCCTATTTGACGAACAATAACTCCATACCTTAGTGTCGAATATAATTTCAGTCACACCAGTTAGGTCAATATCCTGACTTATCTGGACAAAATCACCAACAGGGTAATTACTATACGTTACAAGAGGAAGGTTAAGTTTATATGAATATTCCCCCTCTGTTTTCCAATCAACATCCTGGCTGCCACTCATAACGCCTTCTCCGCCTGTCTGATGCATAAGAAGCTGCCAGGCTCCAATAGTCTCAAAACCCGGCTCCTGGATTACCCTATTTGATAAGTTAGGTACAGGCCTAATTACCGGGACATCATTAACAGTAATGGTGAAGATATCTGTATCGGTTAAGCCGCCTGCATCCTCAACAGTTATCTCAACATTGGAGCTGCCATACCAGTCGGCCGTTGGATTAATATCAATATAGCGGTTGGAATCTATGCTTACTCCGACATCGTCATGGTCACAAGCTGTAACGGTAAAGACTAATTCGCTATCCGGGGTTTCCGCGTCTTCCGTACAAGCCCAAAGGTCAATACAGTTATCTAAAACGCTATTGTCATTCAAAGTCTTATCAGGCAGGCCGCTTATGACCGGCGCGTAATCTGACCAGATATGCATTGAGGCGTCACTATACCTTCCCCATGTCCAGAGCGTGCCGTCCGATTTCAGGGCAATAGTATAGCGTTCGCTACCCGCTATGGCGGTTACATCGCTCAAGCCGGAAATCTGGACAGGTGTGTGTCTATCTGTAGTTGTGCCATCTCCAAGTTGGCCATCAGTATTACGTCCCCATGTCCGGACACTGCCGTCCGTCTTCAGGGCAATAGTATGGTACCCGCCACCCGCTATGGCAGTTACATCACTCAACCCGGAAACCTGGACAGGCGTGTGTCTATCTGTAGTTGTGCCATCTCCAAGTTGGCCGGCATAGTTAGCCCCCCATGTCCGGACACTGCCGTCCGTCTTCAGGGCAATAGTATGGTACTCGCCACCCGCTATGGCAGTTACATCACTCAACCCGGAAACCTGGACAGGCGTGTGTCTATCTGTAGTTGTGCCATCTCCAAGTTGGCCAGAGGCGTTAAACCCCCATGTCCAGACACTGCCGTCTGACTTCACGGCAATAGTATACTCCCTGCCACATGCTATAGCTATAGCAGACGAGGAGGGGGGAGGGCCAGCTAGAATAGTGGCACCCCCGCCACACGCTGCGGCGCCACCGAATCCGGAAACCTGGACAGGCGTGTCTCTATCTGTAGTTGTACCGTCCCCAAGTTGGCCACAATAGTTCCACCCCCACGCCCAGACACTGCCGTCCGACTTCAGGGCTACGGTGTGCTCTGAGCCGCACGCTATGGCAATTACATCACTCAACCCGGGAACCTGGACAGGCGTGGTACTCCCATCTCCCCATTTCCAGACACTGCCGTCTGATTTCAGGGCTACGGTACTGTAGAAGCCGCACGCTACGGCAGTTATATCACTCAACCCGGAAACCTGGACAGGCGTGTCTCTATCTGTAGTTGTACCGTCCCCAAGTTGGCCCCACGAGTTAATTCCCCATGTCCAGACACTGCCGTCTGATTTCACGGCCGCAGTATGCCCAGGCCCGCATGCTACAGAAGCAAATGGATAATACAAAATTATAGTTATCACAATGCTCTGACTATCGATATAGCCATCACTATCAGAAACAAATAAGGTAACCACATCGCTTCCAAACGCATCGGTTACAGGAATAATGGTTAAGATATCGGTTGACGGATCAAGTAAAGCAAACTTTATAAGACTCGCGTTTACACCTGAAATGTGCCAAGTTAAATTGTTGCCATCCGCTCCGGGGCCGTCTTCTACATCTGTCTCATGACTGGTCAGGTCATAGGTTAATGTGGTATTTTGGCGGGTGCTTAAATTAGGTAGAACCGGACTAATTATTGGCCGGCCCACTTCTGCTACCTCTACCGTCCAGGAATTGGTATCTGTTAAGCCCAAAGGATCAGTTACTGTTATGCTAACTGAGCGCGGGCCAACCACATGAGGAGTAAAATTCCAGCTCGGATTAGAGCAGGCTGAAACATCATCCAGCTTCCAGTCATAGCTAATCGCGTCTCCATCCGGATCGGATGCCGCGACACTGAAGAGCAGACTGTCGAGTTCGTACATTGAAAGACTACCCTCTTCAGGCTGATAGCTTGTGATTTCAGGCGCTCTATTGACATCGTTCACGGTGATCGTGATCTCCTCGCTGTCGCTCAAGCTCCCATCACTCACCTCAAAATGGATATTAGGATACGTCCCATTCTGTTCATGTCCAGGTGTCCATGAGAAGACCTTATTATCCATACCGGCTATGTTAGTTCCTGAAAGGTAATCGTTTAACATCTTTGCATCCAGACTGTTTGTGCCGCCGTTACAGCTTATGTCACCTACCAGAAGGTTAAGAGGGTATCCGGCAGGATTAGCCGCATGCTGCATGAGATAGACCACGTCTACCGTATCAACAACACCATTCTCTGTAACATCCCCCATCTTTATCAGTTTTGCTCCTGAAGGAAAATTAGACGCGGTTATGGTATAACTGTCACCGTTAGGATCACTGGCCGTAACTTTAAAGTTAAGGTGTTCATCTTCAGAAGCAGTCTTATTACCTATCGGATTGAGTACAGGCGGATCGTTTACGTAGATGTCAACTTCAACCGTCCAGGAATGAACAGCTGTTAAGCCTGAAGTATCGGTAACGGTTATTGTAACCGTATGGGAACCGCCTGTTGTTGGAACGTAGTTCCAACTCGGATTAGACCAAACTGAGACACCATCTAACTTCCAGTCATAGGTAAGCACATCTTCGTCCAGGTCACACGCCGCGACACTAAAAAGAAGACTCTCGCCGTCGGTTACTGAAAGAGCGCTCTCTGCGGGCTGATAACTTGTAATCTCAGGCGCGGTATTCATGTTGTTTACGGTTATATTCCATAATGCCGAAACACTTAAAGAACCGTCGCTTACTGTGCAAATAAGGGTTTTACTGCCGTTCTCATTATATCCCGGTGCATAAGTCCAGATGCTGTTATAAGATTTTACATCCCCGTCAAGCATCCATGAATAACTAAGCGGATCTCCATTCGGGTCTGAAGCCTGAACAGAGAATTCCTGTGAAGTACCTTCATTTATCGTTACAGGAGAGGCAGGCGAAAAGCCGCTTATGGCCGGTATTGAATTAACGGTAAAACTGCTTGTTTCAGGTAAAGATTCCGAATCGTATTTATCCTTTACTTTAACGTAGAAGTCCCGCGCGCCTGAAAGGGCGGTATAGGTTACTGATGCAGCCGTTGTCCAATCAGACCACTCCGCGGCAGTAAAGTCATCTTCTAATTTATATGAATATGTAAGCGTATCGCCCGGATCAGGGTCTTGTCCTTCCCAGGTAAACACAGCAGTAGTCCCTGAGGTTATTCCTGACGGCCCTGTTGTTATCGTCACCGTGGGCGCCGTATTTATAGTAAAGGTAACCGAAATCGGATTCGGGTCGCTGAACCCGTCTTTATCAACCGCGGCCGCGTAGAATGTATGTGTGCCGGAGGTAAGGTTATAGAATGTCGTTGACTCTTCGGTAGTGAAGCAGAACCACTCTTCATCGTTTATAGCCATATCCATACTGTAGAGATAGCCGGATACGCCTGTACTGCCTATGCCTGTCCATGTAAAGATAACATCATGCTCATCAATAACAGAGTTTTGTTTTGGATAACTGCCTATATATGTTTCAGGCGGAATGACACCCGCGTCAATCTCGGGCTGGATATTTTCAAGGGTAAGCTCATCAAACCAGATAATACCGCAGCCTTCCTCGGCTTTCAGATAAACAGCGCTGATATGATGAGCGCCGGCGGGCATCTCAAAAACCCTGGAATATTTTTCCCAGCCGTTATCTCCATCCGGCAGAGGCATAAATATAGTCGCTATCTCTGTACCTGCCGCATTTTCAATTATAAGCTCTACCCAGTAACTGCCTTCGCACATACCACCTTTCTTTATCAAAATACCCATGCGGTAAGCTTCGCCCGCGGTTACCGAAATATTCAGGTCAGCGGCGCTCGTTTTAAACTGGGCAGGTTTATCAATAAGGCGCATTTTAAGAGAATAAGTACCTTTGTATTTCTCTTCGCTGTCCCACTCGCCTGTGCTGCTGCCGCCGGCGGGTTTGCTAAACGTCCAGCCTGTGCTCAAAGTTTCAAAATCTGAGTAAGGAACCGTTAATGATGTCCCGGAAGAAACAATGGTAAACGTTCCCTGAGCCGGTGTTGAGTCCACATTACCATCATCATCAATTGCCCTGACCGCGAAAAGATATGTATCGTCATCGGTTACTGTCAGGGTTACGGAACTTGAGGCAGTATTTGTCCAGGCAGGTGTCTCGCCTATTTTAGCTAATGTATAATCGTAACTTGCCACACTTCCGTCAGCATCCGTTCCTTCCCACGCGAAATTCATAGTCTTATAATTAATCGTCCCTGTCGGGCACTCTTTAATACTTGTTTCAGGATCTTCAGGAGGCACATCTGTAGCCGCGCCTTCCGTTATCATTAAATCATCAAACCAGACAGAGCCCGCGCCGCCTCCAAATCTCATGGCAAGATCGCCTATATAGTTGGCATTGGCAGGTGATATAAATGTTGTTGTATAATGCGTCCAATCCTCGTCGCCCGACGGAATGCTCAGAGTTACATCCTCCCCCTCTATCGCGCTGCTTATATAATTACTTTCAAAAAATGAAAGTGTAAAATACGCTCCGCCGCTGTAACCGCCGGCGGTTTTTACCCAGGCGCTGAGCGTATATCGGCCATTTGGATCTATTTCTATTACGGACTCTGAAGAATTCAGGCTGTACCATGTAGCATAATCGCCGGTAGACGGACAATGAAGTTTTAAAGATTTCCCACCCGACCGGCCGTTCTTATGATCCCAAACCGCTTTTCCATCCACGGAAGTACTTGAATACCAGTCAGCAGGCACACTTTCAAAAATCCGGACCTCATAATTATCTACCGTATAATCCACTGAGAGATCTTCCCACTGCAAGGTAACCGTATCAGCTACAACCTCGCCGTCTTTGGGATATATAAGTTCAGGCGCGGGCAGAACTGTTACCGCGGAAACCGCCTGGGAATAGGTGTCGAGAAGAAGAGAATCTAGTGACCATGATTCAAAGTCTGTGTAAAACTCCCAGATTATCATTCCTTCACCGCCGGATTCCGGGGCAGTTACGTTAAAAGAATAATCAACAAATGCGCTGGGAGAAACTATCTTTACCGCCTCGCCGGACGAAGTGTAAATAGTATCTACAGACCATCCATAAGAACATTCGGCGGCCTTGACCCGCCCGATTATATATCTTGAACCGGTATTCGCGACACTGAGGGTTACTTTCTTCGTCTCTCCTGCCGCAAATTCAGAGGGCTCAACACTTATTATCCTGCCGGCATAATTATCCTGCCTGATTGTTAAGGTATCCATGTCATAGCTGGCTTTATAACCCGCGCTTCCCGCAAATTCAGCTCTGAGAGTGTAGTCTCCGGATAGACCCGTAGGTATGGTATATTCTAATTTTCCGTGTCCTTCGCCGGGCCAGCTGCCGGACGTAGTGACACTGCCTAAAGATTCGCCCGTATCAACAAAATCACCGTCTCCGTTTAAATCTATGTACCAGTGAATACTCTGGCCGTTTATACCGTCTTTTTTAGAAAGTTCATAATCGGTATACGGTATCTCTATCTCAACTCCCCATAAAGGCATCCAAAGCAAACAGTCTAAGGTAACTGTTTCACCTACTACGCCTGTTTTCTTGTAAACCTCAACATAGGTGGTCTCACTGCCGTTGGTTACGGATAATTCCCCTGATGTCTTACTTGTCTCTCCGATAGTTACCTTGAATTTAAACTCCGGGTCAAAATCATCAGTAAGCGGATTGTAGCAGTCTTTTACCCAATCGGCTGTCCAGGCAACCGCTAATTTCCCGTCGGCGCCTACCGTGCCGTATAAAGTTGTGACATCATCGTCAGGATTAGGCCACTGGTCTTCTTCTGTTATTGTAAGGGTTGCTTCTTCACCGACACAGCCGCTGGTTTCCACATAAAGCCAGACATCTGTTCCGTCATTGACAGTACTTACGGATGTCCCACCAGCGTCAGATGCCCATCTGGCCGCGTGGATAAAGTTTGTGTATTCGTCAGGAACTTCCAACTCGCCTGACTCAGCAGAAAAATCTCCGGCGGTTACTTTAAAAACGTATTCAGGCGGGTCATAAGTACCCCACCAGCCGTCTTTTTTATACGATGCCTTCCAGGACATAACAGCTTTGTTACTCGTTATAGTAGTTGTACCTTCGGCTATGGGCCCGTCATATTCATCAAGTGAAACCTCAAGCCCTCTGTCTACTTCATAAATCTTAAATACAGCTTCTGTGCCATTGGCAATACCTGAAGCATCGGCTATCATATATACTGTATCGCTAATATTGGCCCCGGTAATAACATCACTGCCAGCCGTGTCGGATGACCACCAGGCGCCTATGGGAGTTATGGGAGTTAATTGATGCGGCCCAAAGATATGCGTCGGACTGTCAACGAGAAAACCCGCGAGAAGATCTTCATAGCCGTCTTTGGTAATCGGCACATTAGAATAACTGCCATAAGGAACAAAATAAAATACAGCTTCGCCGTTAACATCGGTGACCTTTGTATCCTCATTCAATGGGCCAACCGATGCTCCTTGAAGTCGAGCGCCGGTTTTTTCATCCTCAACCTGAATAGTAACGGTAGAATCCAGTTCTTCAGTGTAAATCTTAAATGAGAAATCATATGACGAATACTCTGTCCAGCTATCGCTGCCGGCGCAGTATTCATACGCCCATGCCACCCCATCCGGATAAGGGTTGCTGCTGGATGAAAGGCCCGTTTGATATGTAGTACTATCTCCTCCCTCCCAGACCTTGACTTTAAACCAATAGGTTTGGCCAGGGGTTACGGTATAATTGATATCAAACGAGTTCCACGCATAGTCATTCACATTGCTATATGTTATATCATCACTCGCGAGAAGCGTACCTTCTTTACTAGATCGCAATTCCAGTTTAAGCGGCTGGCCGGAACCTGTTGTGTCTTTCGCTTTAATATAAACCTCAATTCGGGTGATGTAAGGACTGTCAACTTTAAATGACTGGGTAATATACTTATAATTAGGATAAGTGTCATAAATTGTCAACTGCATCGAAGTATCTGTCTGGGACTCATCAAGAACCTCCGCCAATGCAGATGGCGCCGATATACACAAACCTGCCACTGCCACCATCACCAAGGCAAAAATCCAGCGGGGGTTTAGTTTGCGGGCTGGATAACTCGTATTGGGTATTGGGTATTGGGTATTGGGTTGATTGTGGGTTCTCATTTTATTCCTCCATTGTTTACTTAGTATATAGCATGTAATATATAGTATATCGTGTTTAGTATTGTGTTAAAGCAACAACAAAAGCTTAGCTTGCTTCTACCTAATACCCAGTAGTCACGGCACCTGCCTACCGGCAGGCAGGCAATATTAATCATTATGCTCCGCTTTTTAATTATACTCTAAAAATTCACTTTATTCAAGTAAAACTTTTGCCTTTCTATAGGATATTATTGCTTACTCTGTATTAGTATATCGTATGTAGTATATCGCTAAAATAAATGCAAAGGCTTATCTTTTTTCACTAAATACTAAATGCTACATACTAAATACTAACTATTATTCTGTTATAAACTCTCCTTTCTCGCTTCTTTCTCCTTCTCC
Source organism: Candidatus Omnitrophota bacterium (assembly GCA_030630095.1). Classification (GTDB taxonomy): domain Bacteria; phylum Omnitrophota; class Gorgyraeia; order JAGLLT01; family JAGLLT01; genus JAGLLT01. The sequence continues at coordinate 13,799 of DAOVNW010000003.1, read as the reverse complement.
CGCCTCATTACGGCCTCTTACATCCCAGTTGTATTTTGCGCCTGGGGTTGTCGTGTCGGCGGGGACATCGTAGGAGTTGGTATATATTTCAACCTCAGTATGAACAGGTTCTTCGCTTATCTTACCCGTGCCTTCAAAGGTAAAGGCTGTGCCCGCGCCTACGGCAAAGGGCAAATCGCTTTGTAATAATTCCTCTATCAACTCGTCACAGGTTAACATAACCCTTCTACAGTCAAGCCACCAGTTGCCGCCGCCTATTATCGGGAAAGCCGGCTGCCAGATATAAACATAGGCCGGCACATTGCTCCACAGCATTGGATATTCATAACAATTTTTAATATAAGCCGCGGAGGACTCTTTTATATTCGCCAACTCAAGCAATAACATTACCGTTATATCGGGTATAGACGGTGTACCTCCTAAATGCCCGCTTATAGGTTCAAAACCATCTCCGTTTTTCCACTTCTTCCATAATTTCCTGATACCTTTAAACAACTCGTCTCTTATTTCTTCAACAACAGTACCGCCAAGAGGCGCGGGGCCTGCTCCGCTTAAGATATCACTTTCAATAAGAGGATAGGTTGAATTATAATCAGCTATACTCTGTACCCTCGCGGAACCGTATTCATCGCCTAAGCCTATAAAGCTTCTCCAGCATAGGCCTCTGTAAAGAACGTTTGCTACCTCTTCCTTAAACATTTTGCCGTAGCGTTCTCCTGTCTTAAAGGCAATGTCATAATACCAGGCTTGCTGTTCATTCCCGCTCGCGTCGGCTCCTTCTCCTAACAGATATTCTTCAAATAAATAGTCAGCTATGGGAAGGGTAATAAACATATTTTCCGCGGTATCGTTATCGGGTACCCATATACTTAAATTTATCGCGGTTGAATCCGGAGTAACGTCTCCTTTAAGGCTCTTTATCGTATCAAGCCAGGCCCTGTAAAGAATAGTCTGGCCGCTGGCTTCCAGGTCAAGTTCATCCACCCTGTCACGCTCGAGGTAAAGCGCGTCAGCATAGGTGGTAGCGCAGTGGGCTACGGCGGCTATAGGAAGTATATATACGGCTCCCGCCCCTGAAGCAACCATTCCCATACTCCTTGCCACATTTAAACATCCTACGCCAACCGACCAGGTGCCGGCATCGACTCCGAGACGAATAGTGTCCGCTATAAGCCTTTCATTGTCAGCTCTGGTATAATGGCCGGCGTACATCTTCGCGCCTATGGAAATAGCGTTGAGTGTGCCTATAGCTACAAAGGTTCCTTTGGGTGTGCTGAGAAATTCAGCCAGGCCATAGACACTGCGTTTAAAACCTACAGGTTCTCTGTGTATAAAATCAACTTTAGCCTCAGCGCTGTAAGGAGGAGTCCTTTCGCCGTAAAGGACTATTTCTTCTCCTGTGCCTTCCGCGTATCTGAGAGTACCTGTTACGTGGTAGTGGGCATCCTTCCAGAAGCTCCACGGGCGGACGGCGCCGCCGTCTGCCGCCACCTCAACAACAGAGGCAGAAACATCATGCATCATTATATGCCCGATTATATTCCTCTGGGGATAAATGACAAAAACGCGCTTATGTAAAGGCATATCTGAAGGAATATTGATACGCAGATCCATGACTTTATATACTCTCGCGCCATTAGCCATTGCCTTATTATTAAACTGCTCTCCCCAGACCTCTATTACTCCGGGGGTCCCTGTCAGCTTGACCGTACCGCCGGCAAAGGCTATTTCTGTTTGCCCAGTCAGAGAAGCCCCGTTTCTGAAAACAGTCCATTCGGCGCCGACGCCTCTTCCGTATTTCCAGGCGGCAGACGCGTCGCCCGCCATCTTTATCTCCCAGACACCGCGGCTATTACATTCAAACGCGAATAAATTTCCGCTGTTTAATCCGCCAAAGGCGTTGATAGAATTCTTGACTTCAACAGAGGCGGTAGTGAAAGCATCGCCATACCATTCGCCCATTATTAAACCGCAGTTCAGCCTGGAGCCGGCGCGGTAATATTCTACGCCGTCAAGGAAAAACTTGTCGGATGTAATACTGACCATCTTGTTGCCTGTTCCAAGAGTAAACTGGAGGTTGGAAATGCCGATCTTGTTAAGTTCCGCGAGAAGGGTATCCATGTCAAGTGTCCAGTCTCCTCCTTCTATGCCTCTAAATTTTATCTTTCCCTCTTTCATCCCAACGCTTTTAGCCATGCTTACACCCCCAACTATCACATCAACTGCCCCAATCTGAACATTAACAAACTCTTCGGTGCCGGAAACAGCAAGAGTACCTGGAGTTCCTTCATTATTTATAGTAAAGGTGGCTTCAAGCATACTGAGTTCGATGTTGTAATGTTTATAGCCGCCTGATTCTCCCATATAAGTCAAATAACCTTCCGAAACCATTGAATTCAAGGCAACTTTCAATGGTTTGGCTTCCTGATCCACCAGCGACAGGTAAGCGGCAATTTGACAGAGGGTATCCTTGTTTAAAGTATAGGCATGCAGCATAAGAAGGCGGGCTGCCTCTTCCGCCGCAAGCATACCGCCTGTATCAGCAGCTATGCTGTTACTAACAGCTGTTGTGTCAATAAGAAGGGTATTTTTATCGGAAGAAAGTTTGTAGGACAACGCGGCTATTCTTGCCTCATTGGGGCCGTAAACTAACTCAAACTCAGCCATATCATCATACATATATGAAAGTTTTATTATAGATTCCATATCGCTTATCTTGATTGGTTCGGTAGGAAGTCCCTCTACCCTGTCCGCCGGAAACTGGTATCCGTAGATACCTTCATGTACAGCTTTTGCCACCCACTTTTTAAACTCACTGATTTCCGAAAGCAGGGCGGTTTTTCTTTCTTCCACTGATTTGCCGGCTGACATCCAGGAAACCAAAGCGCCGCCGCCGCTCCATGAAGAAAGCATAATTAATTCTTTTGGAGTAATGGGAATATCCAGAGCCGCGGAGCCGACAAGTAAGCTTATACCAACAGCTTCGCCTCTTAGAAATGTCCGTATGGCTTCATTAAGGGTTAAACTTTGTTCAGCGCTGGCGGCAGTCGGCCAGTCAATATCCCTCACATCTCCCGAGGCTAACTTCTTTAAAGCAGCGTAAAGATTTACGGTATTCTGGAAAACATTAGGGAGGAGGCAAGCGGTCGTTACTCCCGTATCCAAAGCGGCATATCCTAAATCCTTAGCATTTTTGACGCCTATCAGCTTAGGCGCGCCGACTATGGCAATCATTGTGCCCCAGAACAAGCTCTCAGTCAAAAGCGGGTTGCCAACAGCAATAATATCAGGTGTGGTTTTGGCAAGATAGCCGGTCATAAAGAAAGTTAATAATGCCGTATCGCCAACTCTGGCGCGTACATTCTCAAATATTTTAATTCTTGAGTTTATATCAAACGGATTTCGCACCATGCCAAAGGTCTCGGTAGGAACTTTATTGGTAAACATCGGAAAAGTCCCTACATTCATAAAGCCGGTGTACGGAAGATTAAACACATCACCCGTTGCCCATCTCGCGTCCCTGATTGTCTGGGCAATAGCGTTGGTTGGAACATCATCTATACACTCAATATCGGTAGCAAAGGCGCAATTTAACATTTCACCGTCCACAATGTCATGGCTTAAAAGAAAGTCGGGTTCAAATCCTTTTAAAGCGTTGTAGGTTGGCTCTAATATATAACCGCCTTTGCCGTAAAAAGTGCCTGACATAAAAACATTATTATAGGCAATAGCGGTATATTTCATTCTCTTTTGCTCACGGGCAAGTGTCTTCTGCCACCATGTATCAAGTTCCATGTCCGGCGGAGGCCCCATCATCGGCTGAACCATCTTATGTTTATAATCGCCGGGGCTGACTACATTATCAGGATGGGCTAATTTAGCCAGAACCCTGGTCATTCCGCCTATTGGTGTGTCTGTCCCCGGAATTTTTGACCCCGGGTCATAATTGCCTTCATCAAGGGTCAAAACAGCAAATATATCGCCAAGTCCCGCAACCGTGCCGGAAGAACCCTGAGGGATATCCTGGCCAAGCCCATACCACATATCGAAGCATTTATCCGCGCCGATTTGACGGGCGGCGCTATCACCGCTTCCGGCCTTGCCTGTATGTGGAAGCTGTAATTCCTGATAGTCGTTCATAAGCCAGGCATTAAATTCGTAGACCGCGCCGGGCTTCATCCACCAGCCCTGTTTACGCATATGCTTTTCATTCCAGTATCTCGGAACCCTGTGCATAAGAAAGAATTTCTGGCCGTATTTGGACTCTAAAGACTTTATACCGTCTATTTCCGCCTGAAGGGCTTCCCCCTTGGAATCGGAAACTATGCCGATAGGCAAATTATTATTGGGGTCATTGTTTACAAGATAATCCCCTTCAAGGAACTCAATTAATTCCTGCGCGCTTTCCGGGCTGCCGGATCGGACAGGAACAATTAAAACAGAACGGTATTCACTTGGAATACCCGCGCTGAAATCAAGTTCAGGCAGGATATAATCCTCGGTAATCCGTGTGAGAATTAACGGAACAACCGCCTTGCCCACATTAGCCATAGAAACTCCAAAGGCGGCAGTCCAGCCAAGTTTTATGGCAAAGCCCAATTCACCATAAGACTCCAGGCCTTCCCAGAATAAAGCCGAAGAACCGCCGGCAAAACCATAAATACCGCCCCAGTAAGTAGTGCCCGGGTGATTATGGGCCCAGTGAGTAAAGGCCCCTTTCCATGTAACAACTTCGCCTTTAAACTCTTCCACACCTCTTTTATAATCCTTCAGGAAATCATATATTATATAACCGGCTGCAGCGGCAGTCGCCGCGTACCCCGCGAATTCAATCTGCTCTTCCACTTCATCCAACTGCCTGATAATATCGTCTAAAAACGCGTAGATTTCTTCAGTCATAGAAAGAGACGCTACCCCTTCCAAAACAACATCATCTATATACATAATACCGCCGTCGGGATCGCCTTTGCTCGGCATCGGAAAGAAATAAATTACCTCTGTTTTAGAGGCTTCTTTTTTACCGCCATAATCCCAAGAGAGCTTCTGCCATTCACCCGCGCCGGTATAGAGCTGTTTGCCTAAATTAGCGCCCAGCTCTTCAGGATGCTCTACCGGTTCTACATCAAAGACTCTAACCTGAATCTCAAAGTTAGTATCGGTATCACTTTTTATCCACGCGGATAAGGCGCTATTTCCACCTACAGTTAAATCTTGTAAGTTGCCAATTCTGCTCACGGGAGCGTCCGGGTCGTGGGTTACATCATAAACGATATTATGAAACAAAAGGTTTTTTTCCGGCCAGGAAACTTTTAACGACCGTTGTCCAAGACTATCAGCATTTCCTTCATTATGAAACTCTTCGGAAGACAAAGATAAAGTATAAAAAGCCGTTGACCAGCCGTAGTGGTCAGCTTCAAAAACCTCTATTGGCGCTTCTTCGGGAGCCTTCTGCAGTGTAACATCATCAATCCAGAAAGCGCCGGAAGTGGTGGTATTTCCGGGATTCGCAACAAATATTATATTAGCAATCGAGGTCATATCTATTCCGGCTGAGCCAAAGGTTCGTGTTAAATCTACCACTAAGTTTTCCCAGTCCCCGGCGGCGGTTCTCATGCAAAGGTCATCGTCAGAGGCTGGACCCCAACCTGTAGCCCATTTGTTACCTGAGGTATCTTCCAGCTCGACCCTCATCACAAGGGGACTGCCGTCATTATAGACCCAAAATGAAAAATAATCATGTTCACTGAAATCAAAAGGAGTTATGGTGGCGGCAAAGCCTCCATATTTCCGTATACTCAAATCATCGCCTTTTGATTTATCATAGACAACCTTCATCGCATAGCCCATTTCTCCGTGATATTGGTCAGCATCAATAAGAGTTAATTCATACTGAGATGGCTCCTGGGCATCGGTTGTCCACCAATTGGCAGAATTCCAAGCGCCCTGAAAATTTTCTACAGGTTCAACCGGTACGCCGGAATAGATAACAAAATAATCCAACTCGAGGTTACTTGCGCCGGAGTTTACTTTAAGGGTAATAGCGCGATTTCCTTTTGATATCAACCCCGCGAAACTTAACTGTTTTGTTTTCTCAAAAACTCCCAAGGCCTCCGTTGATTCCAAAGTAGTCGTCAATATATATTCTCCGTCAAGCCATACTTGCACTTCAGCCCCGCCTATATCATCAGTATAGACCATCTTAATAATAGCATTATTCACGTCGGCATCTAAAGACATATTGTAATTTACATCTCCGGTACCCTTTAAGGTATAACCGCCACTAGCCGCATCCCGGGAAATCTTATTAAAGGAGCCGGTGTAATCAATATAATCTTCAGCTTCAATAAATGCGTTAGAAAATCTTTCTCTAAACTTCTCTTCCATATATGCGGCGGCTTTGGCTACGTTTTCATCTTTATAAAAATAGTCGCGTAAGGTAGGTGTGCCGTTAATCACTCCATAATAATTAAAGATAGCGGCTAAGACATAAAACTCATCTAAAGTTCCATAAAGCGGCTCTGGCGCCGCGGCATCATTTCCATCGGACCTTGCTCCTTCAAAGAAACCATATGTGCCGTAATTTACGGTCTGTTTCAACTGGTAGGCATTATAAAGAGATATCTCCTGCAATTTAGAAATAGCCTCTGTATAATCATCTTCAGTCTCAGAAATTAAATTTAAACCCATAAACATACAATAAGGGGCAATATGCTCGTCATAGGTGGTCCAGTCATGATAGGCATATTGATGCAGGCTGGGAGGAGAACCTGCCTCCATTGGTATTCCAGCGGCAGGGCCGGTCATCATATCTGACCAGCCAAATCTTTGGATATTGTTATCTTTAGCCCACATCATATGAGAAATAGCGGCCGGCAAAGAAGCAACTTTACCAAATCTCGCCTCGTTTACTTTCATAAAGTTACCGGGCATCAGATAAGTAAAGTAAGACCCATCCCAACCGCAGGGATTGACTATGATTTCAAAGTCGTCTTCGTCGGTATAAGCGGCACCATTATGCCACAGAGCATCGATGTTTTGTTTGAATTCCTCTTCATTAATGGCGCCGGTGGCATAGGCAATCAAAGTCATAATAGGCGTCTCATTGGCATACGCGTCCCAGGTAATATTCTTGCCATTGTCATAGCGCAGGAAATCATTGGTTTCCATATCAAAACCTAAAGAAAACTTTCTTTCGCGAGGGTCCCAGTATAATCTGAAATCCATTGCTCTAACAATAGTATCTGCCTTGGCGGCAATATCAGAGTAGCCCTTTTCTTCGGCATATTCCCGGGTAATGATAAGAGAACAGGCAAAGAAGGCATTATCAATAGAGGGAACCATCCCCCACCAGGTATGATAGGGCATTATATCGCCTTCGCCGACACCTTCGGTCTTCATATAATAATAAGTATAGAACTGACCTTTAAAATGCTGGTCAGGGTCAGCCTGCAGAGTTATAAGGGTATCTAAGGTTGCGCTAATTCTGGTCTTAAATTGGCCTTCAGTTATGAGGTCCCATTCAAGGCCAGTCAACAATGCATTAAGATAATAACCAATTTCAGTGCCATTGCACCAGTGAAGAGCAGCAGGGTCGTTGGGTAAGTGACCTGCGCGAGGGAAACCATAAGTTAAATTATGAATATCGGCGTCTAAGAAATAATTGAATGTGTCCTTAAAGACGTCCTGTAAGAATAAATCCTTATTATGAAAATGCTGGGTGTCAAAATAGGTATATAATTGGTCTAATTTAGCCTTAAGCTCATCAGGCGTATTATGAGAAATGCCTATATCAGGAATAAAGATAACAGGGACATTTTCTACATTGCTCCACTCGCTGGATTCGGTTTTGGCAGCATTCCAGGCTTTTACCCTAAAGAAATAGGTGCCGGGTTCACTTTCAGTGAAAATCTTAGTATAATCAGCATTTGAGACCCAGATGCTCTTCGGGGAGACGCTAAAATCACTCTTTGTGTCCCGCTGTAGTTCATACTGGGTTGCTCCAGTAGCACTTTCGTCACTCCAACTCAATTCAACTACACCGGTAGTATTTAGAGAGCCAATATAATCTAAGGCGGGGGTATTAATAGCGGCGTAGGACATTAAAGAAAACACAAGCACAAACAATACGGCTATGGGTCCTACAAAAAAATTAACAAGATAACGGCGGGCTTTCCTTTTTACTATCTTAGCGTTAGGCAGTAAACCATTACCAATAAAAACTTTCTCTAAATAAGTCATTGCTTTCTCCCTTTGCTATTTCAACTTTTACTAAACACTACATACAGTGTGTCTATGTTACGAAATCTTCAAGGGTTGATCTTAAAAAGTGTCTTAAAATGTGTCAAGCGCCTTTTCAGGCATTATTACTCTACAATAAAAAACCTCGCTCTGTTATCAAAAAAATTAATTGCCGCCTTTTTAATCTTCGTAATTACAATATACCCTATAAAACAATTACCGTCAAGGGTAATTTTTTGTTTTTTAAAGGGATAATTTTGTTTTACCTTGAGCTTAAAATTATTATGGATTTATCGGCAGTATGAACCGTAAGGGTGATTGTCGGGATAGCACTATTGCTAAAAGCTTTTTCACACATTGAAGGTAGGGTGTATTCGCGAAAGAATTATCGAAATCGCGGGAAGCTAAAAGAATTATTTTCCAGTGTGTTGAAACACGCTGTAACTGTACCAAACAGCGCTTAACACTAAATTACTTAAGTCTTTTCGAGTACGAAAAGCTGTATAGATTATTTATTCAAAACGTCCGCATCCGCCAACCAATTTTTTGTTATCTATATATAAGACAAGCCCTTATCTTGCCAGGGACGGGCGGCAAAAAGCATCATCAAAATATGCTTTACCATCTTCAGCAGCGCCCCAATTCCATAAGCCGAGAATAAAATTCACCTTTGTAGTTTGAGCAGGTACGGTTCCACTGATGCTGACTTTAGTCCAATCGGTATCGCCTCCAATGATTTTACTCTCTGCCGCGTCACCGGTTGCCGTCCAAGTATCATCAAAAAATTCCATTTTTAAAACTGCGTTTGTATTATGCAGCTCAACTGTTTTTATCCATACACTGGCTTCAAAAGAATCCCCCGGAGACATTCCCTTATAAGCAATGTCTTGAACCAGGCCTCCGAATTCAACACCTCCAGAAAGCGATATATCAGCTGAATAATCTCCTGAATAACTCTCTTTGTCTGAAACTGTATCGGATATTTGCCACACGGACCAATTGTTAACACCGCCGCTTTCAAAACCCGGGTTAACAATTAAATTTTCTTCCTGGCCTCCCTGCCAAGCCATAACCGGCGCGGCCTGCATGAATAGCATACCAACTATAACTAAACTCACTACATATACTTTCCTCACTTTCCACCTCCCTATTTTTGTTCATTCTTTAATTGGAAACGCGGCTATCACCACAATAATAATAACCCATCAAATCCCTTTTGTCAAGAGAACTTTTTATGTGATGCTGTCATTTTGAAGGAATATTTTTGTTCTTCCGCGAGGCTTTGGTCAATATTCGCAAGCGGTCGATAATTACTGTTCCTTTGCCCGCTGAGCCAGCGCTTACGGCAAAGGAAATCTTTCTTACCCTGTCAAAGTTTTTATCTCCGCCCCACCAATATAAAATCTGATCTGATGTAATTACGACTTCCTGCCAGACATCCTGGGAGGTGATGCCAATAAGTTTTTTCGCGAAGGTACTTCCATTTTCATCTATTAATTTAAATTCTAAATTATTGGTTTTGCCATCTCCTTTCAGGAAAAATCTAAATTCATATTTTTCCGGCAAGTCCAGATAAAATTCTTTCTCAATCACTACCCACCCATTCTCTGTCCCCTGACCTAAATCATAGTTTAATTTGAGGGCGTTTTCTTTTTTTCCTTTAGCAATTCCCAGTTTCAAGTTCGCCTTTTTGGAGCGCGCTTTAGACCATCCGGCAATAGAATCCATTTCATCCAGAGTTCCATCAGAACCTATAGGAGAATCAGAAAAATCATTTAACTGTATAGCCGCTATTTTTAAAGCTTTTTTATCTAACCTCTCAAAGCTCAAGTCGTCCACATAAATGGTTCCTTTGTTTTTAGATACTTCCCGCATATCAAATACAAAAGATATTTTTTTTATGTCATTTAAGTCTGTAATCATTCCGCCCCAATAGGCATCCATGCCATCCCAACCAGTAAGCTTGCCTCCAAAATTCCTGAAGGGAATGGTAACTTTCTGCCAATATGAACTGACACCCATTACCTTAAAGACAGCGCCATTATTTTTGGATTCCAGTTCAATTCTAAAAGAATGAGTGTAGCCGTCTTTTTGGTCACCCTTGAGATAAAATGATACGGCATTGTAAGAACTGGCATTTATGCCATTTAATTTTTCTGTAAATACATTGGTTGGGCATAATGGCCCGACATCATAGCTCAACCTCAGCCCATATCCTTGCTCAGTCTGTTTACTTTTATCATCAAAACCAATTTTACAATCCTTAATCTTTCTTAAGCCCCCAAGATCATTTAAGTTAAGTGTTTTATTAAAACTATCTATAACTAAAGAAGATTTTTGGGATTGAGCCTTGGCCTTAGTTGAACCTGGTATTTTAAGGGGAAATTTATCTCTACGCGCGTAAACTTTAAAATATTTGGGATGAAGTTGAGTATAATCTTTAATTAAGGATTTCGCGTGTTTGACTATAGGATCTTTTTCAAAAAGCTTCCAGATAACACCATCTTTCAAATAGTTAGCCAAACTTAAAAATAACATCCCCTGATCTAAAGCAGGCAAATATTTTAAAGTTACCTCATTAGTATCAAGATTAATGGCATCCCGAAATCCAAAGGCATAACTTTTACTGCCAATTTTATAGTCAGCCCGGGCGCCTAAGGCCTCTAATTTTCTTAAATTTTCTACCACTTTATTAGGATAATAAATTATGGCCAGAACGCTGGCGTGAGGAGTAACTATATTTCCCTTTAACCCTCCCCAACCAAGGTAAGCATCGCAAGGTGAATATGAAGATGACCAACCCCAAACGTCAAATCCGCGCTCTTCAGCATAAAGCATCTGAACGTAAGCAAGATTTGCTGTTGACTTGCCGATTACAGCTTGCCTTTCATCCAAAAATATACCTCCGAAGGCCTGCATAAACAGACCGCCTCCATACCAACCGGGTTTGAAATACTTTATTCCGTAATGTTCTTCAGTCTGGCGCTTTAATTTATTCCAAATCTCAGGCGGAGCAGATCCGGCAGCAATCATTAAAAAGGCGGCTAATCTGGTATCGCCTGCCAATAGTTCCATTCCTCGCATCAATTTTTTATTTACCACATCATAGCCGCCGTAGCAGTTTCCTGTTTTAGAATTATAGAATGTTGACCATTTTATCTTATCTAAAATTCTGCCGCACTGCTTATTTAATTTTGGAAATTCCTGGCGAATAACCATTATGCCGGCGGGCAACTTATTGAAATCTGAGAGAGCGTTATCGCCTTCCTCGGCTTTGGTTTTACCTCTTACGCTAATCCAGTTATTCAAAAAACCATTCCAGTCTTCTATTTTTTCAACACTACTCAGAATTTTTGCCGCTTTTTCCGAAGCCTTTTCTCTTTCAATAAAGCCGAGCTCTGCGGCTGCCGCTAAGCAGGTTAGATAAAGGCCAATATTGGTGGTATTAGTATAATCGGATTCATGGTCTGAATCGTAAGGAAAGCCTGTTTCCGGAGCCACAAAATAGTCAATACACCGCCAGGTATCCTCAGCTAAGCTCCAGAGATATTGGGTATCTTCGGCGGAAGTGGTAATTCGGATTAACGAGGGCCGCGCGGCCGCTAAGGGACAATTGAATCCTGATATCAGGAGGGCTAAAACAATTACTATTTTTTTATTAAGTTTGACAATTGATTTCATTCTTTAACCTCTAACGGCGCTTACTTCACTTTGATAGCGGCATCATCAACATAGATAACTCCCTCTGAGCGTGCAGCTCCCCGCAGCACAACAGTAAACTTCAAAAGGTCGATCCCTTCCGGAAAAAATAAAACACAAAAAGAAAACATTAACAAAATTATTTTAATTTTATCTAACATAAATATACCTCCTATTGCAATGTTCACCCTATATATCTTAATATATTTTAGAGTGAACTGCTTGAGGTTAAACCTCAACCACCACACAATACTTATTTCTTCTTTGTGCGCTCAAAAGCCAGATCATCTATATAGATACCGCCTTTCGTATTAGTAATACCCATATTTTTATAGAAAGCCGGCTGGTTTTCAAACACAAAGGCAAGTCTTTTCGGGCTATCCCAGCGGCTAAGAATTCCCTTAAAGTCATCAAATGGAATTACAACTTTCTGCCACTCTTCAGTGATGCCCTGAACAATATAAACTATCCCCACATCATTATTGTCCCAGAGTTCTATCTTTAGCCTTTTAGTGAAACCCTCCAACTTATCGCCTTTAACATAAAAGGAAAGGCTGTTGAACACTTTAAGGTTGACTCCTTCTAAATATTGGCTATAGGCGCAAATAGCCTGTTTTCTAGAATCAACATCATAGTTTAATTTTAGACAATAACCCGCATCACCTATTTTGTTTTCGCTTGTATATTCAGGAAAACAGCCCTTATAATGGCCGTGAGAGTCAAGTTTCCAGAGCCCAGTCTCACCGCCAAGATTATTCGGGTCTTGACCATCGTTAAAGTCATCCACAATTAAAGAAGAACCCGTCGGCAGCAAGGCAAAAGTTTCTATCGGCTTAAGGGGGGTCATTGTCTCTCTGGGCATAAACCTCTAAATAATCATTTTCTCTCTTAAAATAATCCTTATAAGGCCAAAGAATATAAAGCTTTTTTTTTCATTATTTGTAACTCCTTAAAGTGTTTCACTCAATACACATTTTTATCTTTGTCAAATAAACTCGCGCTTTTTAACCCATCAACACGTCAACTATATGAACCATGCTGCTTTCTTGATAAGGGATGAAACTGCCTTTAATCTCTTTGCCGTCTAAAAGCAGCCTTTTAACTCCTTTTTCAACATGAGATGGATTCTCAATATTAATTTCATATATATTTTTACGAAATGGCCTTGTGATCTGACAGCTGGACCAATCTTGCGGCAGGCACGGGTCTATTATCAGGCCGCCAAAATCAGGCCTTATCCCCAGCATCCAGTGAATGGCAACAGAAAACACCCAGGCCGCTGTACCGGTAAGCCAGGTAAATGCCCCTTCGCCTGACCGAGTAGGATTGCTCGGGCCTATGATATACTCGGCAAAGACATAAGGCTCCGCCTTGTAAATATCATAATCTCGCGGTAAAGGCAATATCTTTTTAAGCGTCTGATAAGCTTTGCTCCCGCGGCCAGCCTTACAATCAGCGGCCATTTTGAAGGAAGCGGCATGACAAAAAACAGCGGCATTTTCTTTTGTCCCCGGTATAAAGGAAGTAATACGGCCAAGGCTGCTATTAAATTTAGTATAGGCGGGACTAAATAATTCAGGCCCCAACTTACCATCTAAATACTTATCAACCGCTTCTAAGCATAATTTTTCTCTTTCTTTTCCAGCAACACCGCTCAACACCGCCCAGGATTGTGTATTTAGAAATATCTTTCCTTCCTTGCGGCTCTTTGAGCCAATGGAAATTTCTTCATTTGTAAAACCGCGCAGATACCACTTTCCATCCCAGCCTTTCGCGTTAATTACCTTATATAATTTTTTTGCCTGTTCGCTAAATTCCTTAACGGTTTTCTTATCACCTACCTCCCGGGCTATTTCAATCAT
>DAOVNW010000131.1 GCA_030630095.1 Candidatus Omnitrophota bacterium | reverse complement strand
GGTAGAACGATTATTCTCGGTGGTTTAATTAAAGAAGATGAAGAAATTATAAATAAGAAAATACCTTTTTTAGGAAGTATTCCATTTTTGGGAAAACTATTTTCATATAAGTATGTTGATAGAGAAAAGCGAAAACTGTTAATATTTATAACAGCGACACTAATTTCGCCCGAGGGTGAAGAGATAAAGTGATGTATAAAAAAATATTATTGTCCTTAATTATTGCCTGTGTCTTAGTTTTGCCTGGTACGGTTGTATCAGCTCAAGATAGTGATTCAGTTAAGAACTTTTTAGAGCAAGTGTTACCGCCTCAGGCCGGAAGAATGATTGTTTTAAATAGAGCTACAGGAGTTCTAACAGTAACCGATACTCCTTCCAATCACAAGCTTATCAGATATTTACTTAAAAAGTGGGATGTGGGGCCCAGGCAAATTATGATAGAAGCTAGATTTCTTGAAGTTAGCGAGGATGTATTGTTAGAGCTTGGTGTAGAATGGTTATATAAACGCAGTGATACGGGCCCGGGAGGAAGCGCGGATACAAATAGAAGAAAAAAGAGAAATACTTATTTTATAGGTCCGGCTGATCCATCTCTCGCTGGAGCTGTTGATCCGGATTATTTTTGGACTCCGGCTGATCTTGGAGAGGGAAATTATCCTTTTGTGCATAATTTGCCGCTATTTAGCGGGACCCAATTTGGCGCTCCTCAAGAGACTGGCGGATTGGGTTTGTGGATAGGTAAAACTACTGCACAGGGTAGTCAACTTTATATGTATTTAAGAGCGCTGGAAGGAAGTAATAAGGCAGCTCTTCTTTCTGCTCCAAGTGTAACTACTTTATCTGGACAGATGGCAAATATAGAGTTAGCGACTACTGCTCCCTATGCTTCAGAAGTAAATCTTACTGATACGGGCACAAGCTCATTTGGCCAGTACCAAACTTATGAGGTTGAGGAAAAAAAGACAGGGGTATTTTTAGAAGTTTTGCCTTCAGTCGCGGAGGGTGGAAATATTATTACCCTTGATCTTCATCCCGAAGTCAGCGAAGTTACAAGAAAAGTAATGATTTCTGACAGTGATCAGTTCCCTGAGTATTTAGGGTGGCCTATTATTGACACTCGTTCAACGCAGACGACAGTAGTCGTCAGAAGCGGTCAGACTATAGTTATGGGCGGATTAATGAAGGACAAAGAAGTTAACGTTGAGCGCAGGGTACCAATTTTAGGCAGCATCCCAATACTTGGAAATTTGTTTAAATACAAACATGAAAACAGAGAAAAAACTAATTTAATTATATTTTTAAAAGCGACAATAATAGATGCTGAAGGCAGGGAAGTTAAATAATGAAAAAGAAATGCTTTATCTTTTTTGTTTATCTATTGATTATTATCTGTATTGGTATGTCAGCTGTAATAAAAGAAGCAGCGGCTGCTGATAATTATACTAAAATCAAGCTCACTACCTGCGATTTGCATAAGGAGTATACCATTAAGGGAGTTGTAGTTTACCGCTCCGGCATGCCTGATTTAGAGAAGATAAATGAGGAGCTTATAAAGCAGGCCGGGAAGCTGAAGGCAGACTGTATTATTGGAGTAAGATATCTTGAGGCCATGGGGTATTTATTTGGTTACGGGACTGCCGTTAAGGTGAAATAATTCCGCGCATAATCACAATTCTTTTTAAATATCTATTATCCTATTATAAATATCTAAAAATTTCTAAAAGCGCCGGTTAAACCGGTATAAATCTTTCCTATGAGGGAATTTTAACCTCGGTCTATTACGGCAAAATAACAAGTATCAGCCAGCTGGAGAAGCTCTCGATGAAGTTTGTTAAAGAGAGGTATTAAAATTTTTGCGAACTGTAGAAAATTGAAAAAAACTATTTTTTTTATATTGTTAACCGGTGTTTTGTTATTCAGGCCGGTCGCGGGAGAAGAGAAAAAAGCGGACAGCCTGGGATTACCCCATGTTTTAAAGAGGATGCACTTTGTTATTTACCACAACGACCACTCCCATGCTAATAAGGTAAGTTGGAAGGCGGAGTACAGCTATATAAAGATTTTAAGGCACTTTAATGTTCAGGGGTTTTGCCCCTGGGAAGGAAAAGAAAAGTGCGTTATATATCTTTTTGAGAACAGAGGTGAGTACGTAAAAAAATCCAAGGCCCCCGAATGGTCGGGCGGATGCGCCAGAGATAATCCTCCGCGCCTCTACATTTATAAAGGGGCAAAAGATCTGATAAAAAATACACTTCCGCATGAAATAACCCACCTGATTTTTCACGAGTTAATTCCCGGAAGCAAGATTCCTTTATGGCTTGATGAAGGAATGGCCCAATATGAGGAAGATAAATGGGGTACGGGTGTTTTAAAGGATTATCTTAAAGATAGAGTGAAGAAGGATATCTATATCGGCTTTGATGAACTTTTCAGCATGAAGCGTTATCCTTCCGGCAATGAGAAAATAAGTCTTTTTTACGCGGAGTCGGCGAGCATTATTGATTACTTGAGAAAGGAGCAGATTGCCAGCCTCTTTGGTAAATTTTTGTTGAAAATTAGGCGCGGGAAGCCGGTTGGCAAAGCCCTTTCGGAAACCTATCATCCCAAGTTTAAATACGGAGTTGCTGATTTAGAGAAGAAATGGAAAAAGTACGTAATAAGCCGATATTAGAAAACAGCAAAAAGAAGGCCTTTCTGATAGACGGCACCTCGTTTTGTTATAGAGCCCACTACGCCATAAAAAGCCTGACTAATTCCAGCGGCAGGCCCACCAACGCCATTTATGGCTTTGTAACAATGTTAAATAAAATTATTACTGACGAGGCGCCGGAATTTCTTGGTGTAGCTTTTGATGTAAAGGCGCCAACCTTCAGACACAAGAAATTTAAGGAATATAAAGCTAACCGCCCGCCGATGCCGGATGAGTTGTCCGAACAAATACCGGTAATTAAAAAAGTGCTTAAGGCTTATCATATACCGATTTTTGAGATGCCGGGATATGAGGGCGAAGACATTATAGCTACTCTCGCTAAAAACCTGAAGAAAGAAAGTATAAAGGTTTACGTGGCGACCGGAGATAAGGATATTCTGCAGTTAGTTGACGATAATTTAAAAGTTTACAACACCAATAAAGACGGCCTGTTATACGACAGGGAGCTGATAGAGGAAAAATACGGAGTAGGCCCGGAAGCGATTATAGAGGTAATGGCGCTTATGGGAGATAAGGTGGACAATGTGCCCGGCATTCCCGGCATCGGTTTAAAAACGGCGCGAAAGTTAATTCAAGAATTTAGTACCTTAGAAAAACTGTTAAACAGCGCCGGCGAAATAAAGAATGAAAGGCTGTCCAGGCTTATCAAAGAGCATTCAGCTGACGCCAGGTTGTCTAAAGAGCTGATTAAAATTGACTCAGACGTGCCCATAGAGGTGGATATAGATAAGCTGAAAATGAGAGAGCCGGATAAAGAGAAGCTCTTTATGATTTTTAAGGAGTTAGAGTTTCAAAGATTATTAAAAGAGTTTGCTCCTTCCGGTGGATTAAAGAAAGAGTATAAGTTGATTACCAAGAAAAGAGAATTTAAGGAACTCATCGGAAGCCTGAAAGATACTGCTGTTTTTGCCTTTGACTTTGAGACTACCAGCCCTAATCCGCACGAAGCAGAACTTGTGGGCGTCTCTTTTTCATGGAAGGAAGGAATCGCGTATTACGTACCCTTAATCGCGGACCGCGACAACAT
>DAOVNW010000171.1 GCA_030630095.1 Candidatus Omnitrophota bacterium | reverse complement strand
TGTATTCGGGAGAATTATGGCTGGCGCTTATCATAATAGCCCCTCCCAGCTTTTTATCTAAAATGCTATATGACACAGTAGGCGTCGGAGTAGACCTTTTAGGAAGGTAAACCCTGATACCGTTCGAAGCAAGTACCCTGGCTGCCTCCATGGCAAAATCAGAAGACAAAAATCTTGTATCGTGGCCTATTATTACGCCCTTTTTAGAGAACCCCGCGGCTTTTAAATAGTTACTAACTGCCTGGCTCAACAATCTTACGTTGTCAAAGGTAAAATCATCACTAATTATAGCCCGCCACCCTGATGTCCCAAACTTAATCTTCATCTTATTGCTTCCTTTCGTAAATCACCTTTCTTCCTGAAACCTTCAACCTGCCTTCGCAAAATAACTTTATAGCCAAAGGATAGAGCCGGTGTTCAACTTTATGAATCTTTTTCTCTAATGACGCGTAGCTCTCCCTATTCAAAACCTTAACAGCCTCCTGTAATATGATTGGTCCACTGTCAACCTCCTCACTGACAAAGTGAACTGTAACGCCCGTCACCTTAGCCCCGTTGTCAAGAGCGTCTTTTATGGCCCGGCTGCCCTTAAAAGAGGGCAGGAGCGCCGGATGAACGTTCAAAATCCTATTTTTATACTTCTTAATAAAATAAGGGCTTAATATCCTCATAAAACCCGCCAGGACTACCAGCTCCACCTTTTCCTTCTTTAGATATTTAATTGCCTCTTTATCAAATAACTCCTTGCTTTTAAATCTTTTAGGATCAATAAACATAGCCTTGATGCCGACTTTCTCCGCTCTTTTAAGACTAAGGGCATTGCCTTTGTCGGCTATTATCAATTTTATGCCAGCGTTAATTTTTTTTGACTTTACGGCATTAATAATGGCCTGTAAATTAGTACCCTTGCCCGAACAAAAAACAGCTATATTCACCCGTCTCTCCTCCGAGGTCTGACCCTATTACAAAAACAAACTCTCCCTTTGGGCTTTTCTCTCTGTAGCGTTTGATTAAATTTGCCGGAGTATCCGTAATTACCTCTTCAAACTTCTTCGTTAATTCACGGCAGCAGCAAATTTTTCTGTCCTTAAAAAAAAATTCCACATCCTCTAATGATTTAAGAAGGCGGTGGGGCGACTCGTAAAAAATAACCGTTCTTTCCTCAACGGCCAAAGCTTCCAGTTTTTTTCTACGGGCGCCTTTTTTTCTGGGCAAGTAGCCTTCAAAAATAAATTTATCAGGCGGTTTGCCCGAAGCAATCAGCGCCGTAATCAGGGCAGAAGGCCCGGGAACGACAGATACCGGAATTTTTTCCTGCCGTGCTAAACGAATAACATAATAACCGGGGTCGCAAATTCCGGGAGTTCCCGCGTCGCTTACCAGGGCAATATTCTTGCCTTCTTTAAGCCATTTTATTATTTGGGGGGCCCGCTTTGTTTTATTGTGTTCAAAGTAGCTGATAAGCGCCTTTTTTATCTCATAATACTTTAAGAACTGATGGGTATGGCGCGTATCCTCACAGGCAATGAGATCAACGCCTTTAAGTACTTCAAGTGCCCGAAGGGTAATGTCTTTTTTGTTTCCGATGGGAGTGCTAACTATGAAAAAATTGCCTGTTTTACTACTCATTTTTACAAATTGTCGTTTAGGAATGTTTTAATTTTTGCTTCTTCCTTCTCGCCCAACATCATAAAGGACAAACCATAACAGCATACGCCGTCATCTTTTTTCCTGCCCCATTCAACTCTGGCAAGAACCTGATTCGCCTCCCGCACATCAGGCAGTCTTAACCAAATTTCCAAAATCTGGGGAATTTCAATCTCGCTTTCTATCTCGACGCAAATTCCTCCCAGACTTAAATTCTTCGCGCAAGCCGGTGCCTTACCCAACTTTTGTGTTTCTATATCCATAGACACCCGCAAAAAGCCTTCTGCCGGTATGCCCAGCCTGGCAAATTGCCTTTTTTCAAAACATCTATTAGCTTGATTGTTCCGGCAAGTTAGCCTCTCTACAATACGCAGGCGGCTAAAGTTACTCTCTTGAAGGCGGGGCACATTAACCTGCCGTAAATTAGTTTTTCTTCGCCTTTCCTTAACCAGCATAATCAACGCGCCCGAGGCAATTATGATAGAGGCAGCGGCCAGCGTGGCCCACGTTAGATAACCACTATCTTTAAGCCTCTGTCCCGATGACAGCTTTAAGCTCCCCAAGGTATCCGGCCTTCTATAAGCAAGATTGATATTCATTTTTCCGGCCGCGGCTAATACAGCTGGCGTCTCTGGCGATAGATGTTTACCGGCCTCTAATATTTCAGTTTCCCTGGATTCAAAAACAGCCAACTCCTTCTTTATCGAGTTCTCGTACAAGCTCAGCATATAAGATAGAGATGAAAGTAAACTATGGCTGTGCTTATCTCCCCGGCCGGCCAGGTTTTTCCGGCGGGCAATTCTTTCGGCTAAAAGATAAGCTTCGGGGCTTTTATCCAGCGGCTCTACGGCTTGAGAAAACGCCACAAACTTTTCAACCCTCAATAAAATTCCGCTCTTTTCCCCTTTAATCTTTACCGTAACATTCGGAACAAATTTCAAAACAAGTGAATCCAGTCCCGGCTGGCCGCCTTCCGTCTCATAGAAGACGCTCCGGATTTCTCTTAAATTACCGCGGGTAAAGACAATTTTCTCAGGCTCCTGATAATAAATATTGGTACTGATAAAATCGATTATTAAGCGGGGCGGGTTTTCAACTTTATAATACAAAAATTTAACCGGTCTGCTGGTATTTACCCTGATGATTGTTCCTTCAGCGAAGTTTTTCACCTTAATATCAGTTAATTCTACCCTTTTATCCGCGGCCGAGGCCGACGGCACAAACCCATTGATTAAGAATACAAGGATAACTAACTTAAACTGCCTTAAAATTTTCCTCATAAATTTTTTGGGTTA
>DAOVNW010000092.1 GCA_030630095.1 Candidatus Omnitrophota bacterium | reverse complement strand
AGAGCTTATAACCCCCAAACGAGACGCCGTTACAGTTGATAGAAAACTGGACATGCCCGCTTTAAATACAAGTATTGACGTAGGCATTGAAGACTTTAAGATAGATTTAGATCTCAAGGGTTTAGGTAATAATATAGATATGGACAAATCGATGGCCAATAAGCTTAGCTTTGCCTCCACCGCCCGGGTGACAGGCAGGGGAAAAAGAATAAGAGGCCGGCTGACTTTTCCTATTTCAACCTACGCGGACTGGGATAATGACCCAACGACCATTCCTAACTTGATGAATGAGCTCGGACGCCGTACTAATATTAAGGTTTCTATTGAAGAGAAAAAGATTGATTTTACCGATAAAAAGGGGCTCTTTAAGTTTCCGATGCTTTTTATGAACGGCCACGACGCGTTTCGCTGGAGTTCAAAAGAGATAAAAAATCTGCGTGAGTATCTTACCCGCGGAGGTTTCTTTTTTGTAGTCAACGACAACGCTGAAAAAGGGCCGTTTGAAGATTGCTTTTATAAAGAAATGAAAAAGGTTTTTCCAAAAAAGAACTTTAAGAAACTTCGTATGAGCCATCCTATATGGCAGTCATTTTACAAGTTTAAAAAATACGGTGACCTGGGCGACGCTTTATACAAAGACTTGCCGGTTGAGGCCTACGCGACGTATCATAATGAAAGGATGATAATGTGTTATCTGGCGACAGGTGATGTTTGTGACGGATGGGCGGAAGCCGGCGGTTCAAAGTGGCCGGGAACACAGAAGTCCCACCATGACTATGCCCACTCGAACGTGGAGGGGCAGAATCAGCCCGGCGCGGGAGATGAAGGCATAGAAAACTCTTTCAAAATCGGCATAAACATTATTGTTTACGCTCTTACTAATATGTAGCCTACCCTATACTTTCTGTATGCTAAATCTTACCAAAGAAGAAAAACTCATCACCATCTTCATTATTTTGGCCCTTATTTTGGGTATGGGCGTTCTTCACTTTAAGAAGTCAATAAAGAGCCCTGATGTAATCGTAAATCAACAGAACTTCAGGCAAGGCGCGGGCCTGATAGAGGAAGAAGTTAAGAAGAGCAAGCAGGTCAACATAAATAGCGCTGATGTAGATGAGCTTAGCAGTCTGCCGGGGGTAGGAAAAGTGATAGCGGCCAGGATTGTGGCGTACCGCCTGGAGAGAGGGGATTTTATACGCGAGGAAGACATCAAAAAAGTTAAAGGTATAGGGCGAAAGAAATTTGAAAAGATGAAGGAATACATATTACTTAAATGAACAATCACCCTCTATCACCTGATGATTGCCACCCCATTGAACGCCCCTGGTTTTGGGTAAGTATTTTTTTTATTTTAGGCATAGCGGTGGCTAATCAGATAAAGCTGCCTTTTTTTATTCTATATCTCTTGTGTTTTGGCGGCCTTCTTTTTTCTTTTATCTTCATCTTGAATAAACGGATATTCTTTTTGTGCCTGGTGTTAAGCCTGTCGGCCTTTGGTTTTTTGAGGTTTCAGATTGCCTCTTTTGTGCCGGATGATAATATCGGAGAGTTTACCGGTGAGGAGAAAGAAAAGGTTATATTAGAAGGTTTCATTGCCGATAACCCGCAAGGGACGGTTGACCGCTTTAAAAGAGAAGCAGTGGAGTTTTTATTTGAGACAGCCTCTTTGATAAAAGAGGGAGAGAGAATTGATGTTTCCGGCAAGCTAAAGGTGAGTGTTTATAATCTTAGGGCCGGAGATTTTCGATACGGAGATACATTTCTTTTAGAAGGCAGTTTATCCAGGCCGCGCCCGCCCGAACATCCTCATCAGTTTGACTACGGAGAGTACTTAAAAAGAAGAGGTATTTACGGGCTCTTTTATGTAAATAAAAAAGACGGAATTGTCAGGCTGGCCGGGAACAAAGGTAGTTCCTTACTGAAAGCCGCTTATTGCTTAAAGAATAATTTAAAGAAAAAATACGCCTCGCTTTTACCGCCAACCCACAGCGCTTTATTAAACGCCCTTATTTTAGGCGACCGGAAGGAAATTCCGGCGCCTGTCCTTGATTCTTTTATTCATACCGGCTGTGTTCATATTCTGGCTATCAGCGGTTTGCACGTGGGCCTGGTGATCTTAATTATTTTGACTATTTTCAGGTTAACGCGCGTCAAAACTAAAGCGGCTGTGGTTCTCTGTATCTGTTTTTTGATTTTTTACTGTTTTTTAACCGGAATGAGAGCCTCTGTTACGCGTGCCTGTATCATGGGAAGCCTTGTTTTAGGGGCGATGGTTTTGGAAAGAGATGTTGATTTATATAACTCTTTAGGGCTGGCGGCGTTTTGTATGCTGTTTTTTAATCCTTATCAGCTTTTTGATGTAGGGTTTCAGCTTTCCTTTACAGCCGTCCTTTCTATTGTTTATCTGACCCCCAAACTTCTGAATTTCATCAATCCGTCTCTTGAGCTTGTTAAGAAAGTTCCGCTTCCATGGCTGAAGAAGACTTTGCTGTTTACGGGGCAAGCCGCCTGTGTTTCGTTTTCCGCCTGGCTGGGTGTTATGCCTTTAACTTTACACTATTTTCATCAGGCCTCTTTAGTGAGCGTTATAGCCAACCTGTTTATCCTGCCGCTGTTGACTATTTCTCTGGCGCTGGGTTTTTTGGTGAGCATAGTGAGTTTTTTATCATTTACTCTGGCTAAGATTTTTAGTGAAAGTTTATGGCTCGCTCTTTTTTCTATGGTTAAGACCGCCCAAACCTTCGAAAAAATTCCCTGCGCCTTTTTTCACTTTGAAGGTGTAACCGCCCCGCTTCTCCTTTTATATTACGGCGCTTTACTTGGCCTAACCTTCAGACTTGATTGAAGCCGAGTCTCAATCAGAAATGAAGCTTTCTCAAGTTTGTTGCAAAAAATTAACGCAACCTATTAAAAATAAACATCTTCTTTGTCAAATTCTTGTTTTTAAGTATTTATAAGCCAGAAAGCTTCTGATTACAAAGATTAGAAGTAGATTCCAGAGATTATTTTTCGTCGGCAGAATCACTGTAATCTTTAAAAAATCACTGTAATCAAGGACTATCCTTTAGCAACAAACTTGAGATAGTCCTTCAGAAATATCTTGCCGACTGGAGAGAATGTGGTATTATCTAAAAGATATGTTTAAACAGGAAATTTTTAGAACTTTTTATGTGTTATTAATTTTGTTTTTGCCTCTTACCGCCGGCTATGGCTTGAGAAAGAAAAACCTTATACTTAAGCCGGAGCTTATTTCAATACGGCTTATTGTGTTTTTGACCAAAGCGGTTACGCCTTTTGTAGTTTTATTTTCTTTCTGGAAGCTTGAATTAACCAGCGCCAAAATTTTTACCCTGCCGCTGGCGGGAATGGCTATTTCTACGCTGGCCTTAGCGCCTGCCTTCTTTTTTGTAAAAGTTCACGGGTTAAACCGGAAGCAGGCAGGAAGTTATCTAACCTCAGCTATGTTTTCCAACATAGGCTATACATTGGGCGGCTTTATCGCCTTTGTCTTATACGGTGAGGCGGGCTTTGGCCTGACCGTCCTTTACTGTCTTTATTTTAAACCCTTTTACTATACCATCGGTTTCTATATAGCCGAAAATTACAGTTCCAAAAAAGGGGTAAAAATTAAGGATAACCTGAAGAAGGTTTTTACTGACGGCATAAGGCTGTTTCCTCTTTTGGGGCTGGCAGGCGGCATAGGGCTTAACTTACTTGGTGTGCCCAGGCCGGGTTTTATACAGCAGCTAAACGGTTTTTTGATACCCGCGACAACCTTTATATATATGTTTGCCATTGGTATGACCTTAAAATTAAGGGCTGTTAAGAGATTTAAAGTGCCGGTGCTTTCTATGAGTGTTATAAAATTTATCTGGTCGCCCCTTATAGGCTTAGCCATTGCTTATTTTTTGGGTTACCGTTTTATTATGGGGGGTTTACTTTTTAAGGTGGCTTTGATTGAGTCCTTTATGCCCTCGGCCATTACAAGCTTAATGCTGCCCGCTTTATTCAATCTTGACCAGGACCTCTCAAATTCATGCTGGATTTTTACCACCCTCCTGCTCATTCCGCTGCTGCCGGTTATGTTTTGGATATTAAGTCTTTTATAGCATAAAGGGTTACCTTGAAATTAACGATACTTATACGTTGTATATAGTAGGAAATTACAACAAGACCATTAAAAGACTATTAAGAATTAAATCCCCCGACATTTGACATTATGTGTTAAATCGCGGAAGGCGGAAGAAGGTAGGAAAACATATTTTTCTCCGATAACGACTACAAACTATTTTTAAAAAGATGGTAGAAATGCTTAAGTTCAAAGTTAAGACTTGACCCCTTACTTGGATTTTGCTCACTCTGAGAATCAATCTTACATAGAGCAAGGGTGTAAACAAAAAGCGTATGGGCTGCATTATCGGAAGTGCCATTGATGATTTCCAACGGCTATTTCTTTAGTTCTGCCCAAAGACCGCTTCTGTCGTAAATAATATAAAAATTGGATATACCCGCTTTATGTATGATCTCTTCTAGTTTATTTGGTGAACTATAAGCCTTTGCATCATCTTTTAGAGAACGGTCTCTTAGAAATGTCATCCTGTCTAACTCCTCTATGGCGATATATCGTCCAAATCCACCACCGACAAAACCAGCACCACCCTTCTTCAGTACTCTATAGATCTCTTGAAAGACGAGAACCTTGTCTTTCCAGCAATGATATGAACCCCTGCTAACAATCAAATCCGCAAATTCATTTTCAAAAGGCAAGTCATGGGCATCACCCAATACGGGTATTATTCTATCTATCAATCCCTCGTT
>DAOVNW010000017.1 GCA_030630095.1 Candidatus Omnitrophota bacterium | reverse complement strand
CCTTATTCCCACAAGGCTGAAAGGCACAAGCAGTAATATAGCTTTTATACTTATTGAAAAAGGAGGTAAAACCATAGCCCTGGGCGATGCTGTGGGTACATACGTTATGCCGGCTGATATGTTCTGGCAGGAGATACTGCCCAACTATCCTGAATGTACCCCCTGCGGAGAAAGAGTATTCCGCCTCGATATAGCCAACGGAAACAAAATATGGTTCGAGGCCGCCCCTTCCGGAGAAGGTGTTAAGCTTTGGGGAGAAGGCCAGATGTTTAAAAACTTCCACACTAATATAAATGGAAAGGTCTATCATTCCAAGATAGACATCACTAAATCCAATGCCAACTTCTGCCTCTTCCCCAACCACCCGCGTTTTTCAGTTATGCATTATAGGATACCGCTTTCACAGCATATTAAACTGTCGGATTTCATGGGTATCGGTGATGATTTACATTATTACATGGATTTAATCCTCGGTGTTGACGAACATGGAGAAAAGACTATAGAGGTAGACATACCGATTGAAGGTATGGAGGTTAAAGATTCTGTCTGGAAAGCGAGGGCATCTAAAGCACTGCGCGAGCTTGGCAGCCGCAGAGGCGGTTTTTGGTTCGCCGGCATAGATGTGGCCCTGATTGTCTTTAATGTACTCTCGGATAATTACATCAGTAACGACCAGCTTGTAGGCGATATGATAAGGCCGGCCGCTTTAGCTCCCAGCTGGTATCTCGGGGTCAGGGGAATAGAATGTTTAGCCGATAAAGCGATGAACCCGCTCTCTAAGCCCGTATCATTGGGACTTCGCGGCTGCGGAGTCGCCATAGCGCCTTTAACTATTGTTTTTAGTGAATACTGCAGTTGTTTTTACACTGAATGGCAGAGACAGCAGGACGTGGATGAAAGACTTTACGATATATCCGTTGATATGACAGGCATAGGCGCCAGAACAGCCTGGGGCAATATGTGGGGGCATTTAATAGAGTCTCCGCTGAACTGGATAACAGGTACCTGGAAACCTTACGGCAAAGGCCTGATGGAAGATACCTATATATCATATATAGCGGAGATGATAATTAAAGATTATGAAGAAGCCGGCCTGATAGAGGAATATATATGGGGAGGCGATATAACTGAAACCTATACTTCAGGAACAGGCAGTTATTATCCCATAACCGGAGAGCAGTATGATCAGGCCTTATGGAACTTTAAACTGGAGAAGCTTGTTCCGACCGCTAAACCGTACGCCGAGGCATTTGAAGAAGAGATTACCAAGCTGATTATGGAAGGATTGAGGCTTAATGTAAAATATCCCTGGATTTGCAGATATAGAGGTATCCATGAACATGTTCCTTTTACCAGCATACTGTCGTACACATACAGCGATGAACTCCTGGAAAAGATGAAAGAGACGTTAGTAAAAGGCGTAGAAAGTTTATACAATAAGTATTATAACGGCTGGGAGAATGGACGGCCTTTAAGCCGGTATATAGGGGAAGAGAAATTCCGTGAGGATTTTTCAATGGAAGAGCTTGTCCTGGACGTCAAGAAACAACTTATGGGTATAAAAAGGATGCTTGGAGATACCATGGATGAGTACGGAGTTCCCGTCTACCACATAGGATATTATCCCGACTCAAAGCTGTCTTCTGATTTTTGTATACCAACGGAGAAAGCCATGGCCGCCTGCGATACACTGTGGACAAAATTAAGCGATATTGAAATTTCAGCCGTAGCCATAGGCTCAAAGATAGGTTTTGAAGGAAAAGGAAAACTAAGCGCAGAGCCGGTTTACACTGAAGATAATATACCCACCAACTCCTATAATATTCCTGCCGATGTAACAACCTCAGGAGCAAAATACAACTGGGACGTAAGAGGCCGTAATGAGGCGGGAGAAGGAGAAGTTAGCGAAAAAGGAGAGTTTATAGCGGAGTAAATTACAATACCCACGACTATATTGCAATACGACATACTATATACTATAAATTGGAGAAAGCAATAATATTCCCTAAAAAGGCAAGAGTTTTACTTGAGTAAAGTTAATTCTCATGGTATAATTGTATAATAGAATAAATACAGTAATCCTTACGATCCTTACGCGATGCGAACTATTCAGAGGTTCTTTTATGAAAGCTGTTTCCCGCCTTTTTAAACTGATAATTCTAACAGTTATCCTAACGTCTCTTTTAGCGCCTATGGTATCTGCTAAAGATAAAGAAGGCTTTGCGCCTGATGAAGTAATAATCAAATTTAAGCCGGATAAAATTACAGCTAAACCAATAATAAAACAGAATTTAGTTGTTACAGGCATAAAGTCCATAGATAACTTAAATAAAAAACACAAAGCTATTCTTATAAAGAAAGTCTTTAAAAAAGCCAAGAAACCAAAAATCCCTTACCTAATTACTAAAACCGGCAAAAAGAGATTTATTCCTGACTTATCATCTATCTACAAAATCACTCTTCCAAAAGATGCTGATATTTTGTCCATTATTGAAGAATATAAAAAAGACCCTAACATAGAATATGCCGAACCAAACTATATTTACCAAACCTGTGAGACCATACCTAATGAATATGCCGACAGAACTGCATTGGCAAATGCTCAGTGGGCGCTTGATAAAATAGACGCGCCCGATGCCTGGGATATAGAGACAGGAAACACGAGTGTAATCATAGCCATAATAGATACAGGTGTTGACTTGGATCACCCCGATTTAGCGGATAATATTTGGATAAATGAAGCAGAGTTGAATGGTGCTGCTGGAGAAGATGATGATGGGAATGGACATATAGATGATATAAGAGGCTAGGACTATGTAAATAGCGATAACAATCCCATGGATGACAATGGCCACGGAACTCATTGCGCTGGTATTGCCTCCGCGGTTACTGATAATGCAATAGGCATTGCAGGTGTATGCTGGAATTGTAGGGTTATGTCGTTAAAATTTTTAGATTTAAATGGTTATGGTTCTACATTAGACGGAGCGCGGGCTATAGAATACGCGGCTGATAACGGCGCTGAAGTGATAAGTATGAGCTGGGGATGCAATTACTATTCGGATGCATTAAAAGATGCTCTATACTACGCCTATGCCAGAGATGCAACTTTATTAGCCGCGGCTGGAAATGGAAATACGAATGAGAAATCTTATCCGGCGGGATATAGCAATGTAATAGCTATAGCTGCCACAGACAGTAATGATGAAAGAGCGGGTTTTTCTAATTATGGCTGCTGGATAAATATTTGCGCTCCCGGAGTAAATATATATAGCGCCATTTTAGATAATGCTTATGACTCTAAAAGCGGTACTTCAATGGCTTGTCCATATGTTTCCGGATTGGCGGGGTTGGTTATTTCTCAAAATCCAGGCTGGGGTAATAATCAAGTTAGAGGACAGGTTATTTATACCGCTGATAATTTAGATTCTTTAAATACGTAACCTAATCCACCGACTTCAGTCGGTGGTGGGGCGTGGGGGCGAAGGGGCGAAGGCCCCACACTTTTTGTTGTCCACCAACGAAGTTGGTGGTAATATATCAGTATGATGGAAAAATATCGAAAGACTCCGCATACAGTATATGACATAAAATATCATTTTGTATGGTGTCCAAAATATAGATTCCATGTCCTTGAAGGGGAGATAAAGAAGAGGATAAAAGAAATAATCAGTCAGGTATGCGAAGAGCTGGATATATTGATTGTGGAAGGAGAAATATGCAAAGATCATGTACATTTGTGTGTATCAGTACCGCCAAAGCATTCTCCTTCATACGTGATGAAAAGGATAAAAGGGACTAGTTCAGAAAGGATATTCAGAGAATTCCCTGAGCTGAGAAAGAGATATTGGGGGCAGCGCTTTTGGGCAAGAGGATATTTTGTAAGTATTGTTGGGATAGATGAAAAAACAATAAAAAGATACATACAGGGACAAAGAGAAGATACTACATCAGAGCAACAATTGAAGTTTTGGAAATAAAAATAAGAAGCCACCGACAAAGTCGGTGGAGTTTCACTCCTGCTTACGCGGATAAATTAGGACAGGGTAGGATTAACGATTATAAAGCCTTAACTGTTACTCCGGAGCCGCATATTCTTTTCAGAAATTATAGCATAGATGACAGCCTGGGTGATGACGATGGAATTGCTGAACCTGAAGAAACCATAAACCTGATCATAACACTGAAGAATGATTGGGCGGATGCTATCGGAATAACAGCGGTTTTAAGTAGTTCTGATCCCAACGTCGTTTTAATTAATAATGCTTCCGGCTTTGACGATATTGCATGTGGAAATACATCTGATAATTCAACCAATCCCTATAAATTCAGCATTAGCTCATTATGCCCGGAAAATTGCAAAATTCCATTTACTTTAAACATAATAACTGCAGATAATGAATATACGGTTATGCGAACCTTTGAACTGCAGGTTGGCGGAGTTAGCGGCCATATTACTGATGATACAACATGGTCAGGCTTTATTTATATATCAGAAGACGTAACGGTTGATGCCGGAATAACTTTAACCATTTCTGCCGGCACAACGATAGAATTTAGCTCTGAAGCAAATTTAATTATAGAAGGCATACTATACGCGGACGGCACGAAAGATAATATTATAAATTTTCCCAAAAGTGTAAACTCAAAAGCCGGAGCCATTCTCAACTTTACCTATGCTTCCCTTCCGGGGGTCTCAGCGGGTAATTCATCTTTCAATCTATCTCATTGCGCTATCTCCGGAGAAGTTAACGGTACTATGGGATCCTGTATATACATTGATCATTGCGCCGTCCAAAATAGTATTAATAACGGCGGCCCTCTAACTGTTATCAACAGCAGTATAAACGGAGGCATCAGCCTGTACTACGAAGGCGGCCTACTTGTTGATAATAATGTTATTATTGGTGATGACAGCCAAAATGGCGTTGTTGCGTGGCCCGCAAGCGGACACAGCATCCATGGAACAATAACTAATAATGTAATTAAAAACTTTAACAAAGGAGTCTGGGGAGTATTTTCCACTCATCTTACAATTGAACATAATATTATTGCCAATAATAACACAGGTGTTGAGTTAGGGTCTATGTCCGGCGGTTCTACTGTTTATGATAATGATATAGTTAATAACTTTACGGGAATTACCTGCGGATATAATAAAGAAGACGATATTTCCATTGATAACAATCGTATATTGAATAATATTAAAGGGATTGATACCGCTTGCGCGGATATTAACAACAACTTACTTTTAAAGAATAATGATGCTGTAACTCTTGGCCTTTGCAAATATCCTTCAGATAAGTTAATTATTGTTAACGGCAATACCATTATTGATAATATTACAAAAGGAATCGTTATAACGGGGGCAAAAGAAGGTTCGCCGACCATTACCGAGAACTCAATATATTCAAATAACCAATATAATATCTTCAGGACTGCTGTTGATAGCGGTAATATTACAGCCACAGATAATTATTGGGAAGCAACCGATCCAGATATTATAGACAGCCGTATCTGGGACGATGATGAAGATCCGGATGTTCCTCTTGTAGAATTTATTCCCATAAGCATTTTCAATCCTCCGGTTTTAAACTCTATCGGTAATAAAGTTGTTACCGCTAAAGAAACATTAAGCTTTACCGTTACCGCGGCTGATCCGGCTGGTAAACCTTTAAATTATTCAGCTTTTAATCTGCCGGAGGGAGCAAACTTTGACCCTGGCACCCAAACATTTATATGGACACCGGATTCCGCGCAAACAGGAACACACTCTAATATCATCATTGCTGTTTCAAATGGCGATTTAATTGACTGCGAGATAATTTCCATAATGGTAATAACCGGAGAGAATCCAAATCCCATAAATCAACCGCCTCTTCTGCAGGATATAGAGGATAAATCAATATGCGCGGGAGACGCGTTGGAATTTGTCGTTAATGCTAACGATCCGGATGGTGACTTATTAACCTACTTTATTGATAATCTGCGGTATGGCATGTCTTTCAATACTCAAACAGGTGTCTTTAAATGGACACCAACAGAGAATGAAGTTGGTACTTACTCTATATTTTTTGCGGCAAGTGACGGTAAGCTAATAGATACTCACTTATGGATACTCGAGGTAACCAACGACTCCCTCTTCATCCACACCTGCCATCAATATAACAACTCTGCTGAGAAGTACACGGCCTATGCCCATTTTGCAGTTACAGGCAATACCGGCAATGTTACGAAATACGAGTGGGATTTTGGAGACGGCACGGTTGATACCTATGAAGGAGCAGTCCTTGATAACGGCAAGTATGTTACACATAGGTATCTTACATATAACTGGAAAGATCCGGGCGATGAAAACAGCTATTATGAACCGTTTATAGTTAAATTAACCGTTACATATACAGATACCTCCACCGAAGAATTGACTCTTGAAGCTATGGTTTATATTGCCGGGGATGCCAACGGAGACGGCAAGGTAACTGTAATAGACGCCGCCTATGTAGGCAAATACTGGGAGATTGAAGCTGAGGTCTCTCCGCCGGATATTGTTTGGAAGGATAGCCCGCAGGCAGACAAGGCAGACTTAAACAATGACGGCACGCCGAACCTTTTTGATATGGCTATTGTAGGAGCAACATGGGGAGATACAGCGTATTGATTCGTATCGCGTCGTGCGTAATGCGCTTGCCTTCCGGCAGGCAGGTATTGCGTATGAAAAAGATAAGTATTTGCCTTTGCCTTAACTCAATAGGCAATACTCAATACGAACTATGCAATACGAGTAAGATGGAGCGATAGCTGTTAAAGTCTTGTTGTATTTTAAACTACATCCCCTTACGCTCTATTTTTCGTGCCGCACGAACAAGATTTAATTCCCAATGCCCCTTTGCCTTGCCTAATAAGTCTAAATAAGTTTAAATATTCCCTTGGACTACTCTTTTTAATGTGCTATTATAATTTGTGGTATAATTTAAATATAGATAGGAGGTTTCTATGCAAAATACATATACCGCGGTTATCAAAGAAGATGGTAGATGGTGGATAGGCTGGATTGAAGAAGTACCTGGTGTGAACTGCCAAGAAACCACACATGATGAACTAATGAAAACGCTTAAAATTACCTTGAAGGAAGCGCTGGAATTAAACCGCCAAGAAGCGCTTAAGGCAGCTAAGTCAAACTTTTCAGAGAAGGAGCAAGGCATTCGTGGTGGTATAATGCTCGCCTTAACAAAAGATCTGCTGTTCCAAGACATACCGAAATCAACGATTTTCTGGTAAGAAAAATTTGCAAAGATTTAGGCATAGATCCAGTAAAATAATAAATAAAACATCTATCAACGCGTTTCAGCGGAGGATAGCTTTTATTCACGGCCATAAAGAATAGGTTGATGATAGACAGGTTTGAAGGATATAAAAAGGCCATTGAAGAGACAAAAATACCCCTTAATGAAGATTACGTGGAATTCGGCTGCTTTGATAATGACCACATGGCCATGGGAGCCATTGAGGTTATGCGTAAAAGGAGAAAGTTAAAAATGAACAGGTTAAAATGTTGCGGAGTTGTTGTTGGTTTGTTCATTGTTTTTTGCACTGTCCTTACGTTCCTTGCCGCTTTTACTTAAACGGTAAACTTTTGATTAACAGTTGGTGGGACCATGCTCCGGGAAGCGGTTGAGATAGCCGCTAAGTCGGACACGGCCTCTCCTATACAACCTTTAAGTACAGCAATCTAAAGGTTAAAAAAATAAATGACTTAATTAAAGTAAGCCTGGACTTGAAAAATACAGGCAAGCGTGCCGGCAAAGAAGTGGTCCAGCTTTACATCTATGATTGTAAATCAAGCCTCGTACGGCCGCCAAAGGAGCTGAAGGCCTTTAAGAAGATAAAGCTAGAAAAAGTGGATAGTAGAACCCGGTAAATTTGAACTGCTTATCGGCAGCTCTTCAAGAAACATCAGGCTGAGGGATAGTTTTGTGTATTAAAGATTAAAAATAATAAGAAGTTAATTGTTCGCAATCACGTAACTTGACACTTAAGGTTGAACCTTAAGTGTCAAGTTAGTTCTTTTTATTTTAGAGGTAGAAAAGCAAAAGAGGATAAGCGGACTAAAACTTCTCTGGGAGGCGGCCTATGGCAAAGAGTACAAAGTGCTGATTTCAACTGACAGCAGACAGTGGACAACCGTCTACCACGAAAAGAATGGAGACGGCGAAGAGGACATAATTAAATTCTCACCCGCTACTGTCCGGTATATCTGTATTTTTGGTATAAAAAGAGGAACTGATTGGGGTTACTTTTTATGGGAAGTTGAGCCGCTAAGCAGATAAAATTATCCTAAGGCATCCCGCCGCGTAGTCTCCTCCCAAGTAAAATACCGCCTAAAAAAAGCATAAAAAACCTCGCTTGATAATTTGACATTTTGAAGATTATATGATATATTTTACGCGTAGTAAGTTTGATAATAAGGATACTTATTGTAATTACCATAAGTATAGTATTACCTGCAAAAGATGAGCGGCAATTAAAATTCCCGAAAAATAAACAGGGGTGGTAAACTATTTAGAGTAAAATGAAAAAGAATTTGATATCCGCGAAACAAATTATAGAGAAATATAATATCACCTATCAAACAATCAATCATTATACCAATTTTGGTTTATTCAGCGTGATGGCAAAAAAAGGAAATGTAAGAATGTACGATGAGGTGAAAATTAAAGAAAGGTTAGCAATAATATCCAAATTAGTCAACGAAGGATATTCACTACGCTTAATTAGAAAGAAATTGATAGGAATATAACAAAAATAACGCGTAACTTTACACATAAGGTTGAACCTTAAGTGTCAAGTTAGGAGATTTAAAACATTGAGTTACTATAAAATTCTGGGATTAGAAAAAGAGCCGTTCTCTACCAGCCCCGACCCGCAGTTCTTTTACTTATCCAGCGAGCATAAATCAGCTCTTTACAGAGTAAGAACTGCTATCACTTTAAAGAGAGGCTTGAGCTTGATTTTGGGGGATATCGGTACGGGCAAAACTACCTTAAGCAGAAGGCTCGCGCAGCTCTTGAAGCTGGAGTCAAACTTAAGCGTTACAATGATTCTTAATCCTATGTATGAATCCCAAGAACAGTTTTTGGCCGATTTGGCTGAAAGGTTTCATATTAAGGATGAAATCTGCCGTGAAGGGAAACCGGCGGTTTTAGATTATATGAAGGCTATTGAAAAATTTCTCTTTGGCAAGGGAGTTGAGGAAAGGCAGACGGTTGTGTTATTAATAGACGAATCCCAGAAACTTATTGATCCCTGCCTCGAAATATTGCGTTCTCTCCTTAATTATGAAACTAATGAGTATAAAATACTACAGCTGGTGTTGTTGAGCCAGATGGAGCTCTTGCCGCGCGTCAGCCGGATTAAAAATCTCTGGGACAGGATTGCCTTAAAGTATGTTATTAACCCTTTGGAAGAAGAAGAGGTCAAGGAGATAATAAGTTTCCGCCTGAAAAAGGCAGGCTATGTTTCCCGTTATCCTCTTTTTTCAGACAGCGCCGTAAACGCGATTTATAATTATACTCAAGGTTATCCCAGGAAGATTACTATGCTTTGTCACGATGCTTTAGAGTATTTAGTGATGCACAAAAAAGAGATGGTTACTAAGGAAGTTATTCAGGATTTAATTCAGAAAGAAGTAAAACCGGTAACGCGAATTACCGCTAATTAAAATCCGCGGATATTTATTAGCGTATAGAAGAGCAAAAAGATTCTAACTAAACGCTATCCGCTAAACGCTAAACGCTAATAAAATGGCAAAAGACAATATATCTCCGGAAGAGAGGCTGTTTAAGGTTATACAGGAAGAGCAGGTTTCCTCCGGCGATGACAGCGTAAAAAAAAAAGGGCTTCAAGCGGGTTTACAGAAAATAACTTCTCTTAAGCGGTTTTCATTTAAAGGGCTAAAGCGGTTTTTTGAGCGCTTAGCGGCAAAACCGGAAAGTGAATTGGGGGGCGGCGCGCTATCTTTTGTGTTCGCGCCGAGATTTCATAAGAAGGTAGATTATAAGTTAGTAAATAAAATATTAACTGTTTTGTTGATTGGCCTTACAGTCTTAGTTGTTCACTGTGTGCTAAATAAGAGGCCAAAGGTTTCTCAAATTACTGGGGCCATTGCTAAAATAAAATTTCAAGCGATAAAAAAGGGAGCTATAGAAAAATTTAAACCGGTGGAAATTTATCTGGAGCAGGTAAAAAAAAGGGACATATTCAAACCCTCGCCGCGGCCAAAAAGAAAGATAGCTGTTATTTCAGGGGCAAAAGAAGCGCGGGCTAAATTAAAAGAAATAGTTAAAGATTTAAAAATCGTAGGTATTTCCTGGGGCAAAACCCCAAAGGCAATGGTAAGGAGTAAAAAGGAGCAAAGTACATATTTTTTACGAGAGGGACAGATGATCGGAGCGACCGGTATAGAAGTGAAAACTATATTAAAAGATAAAGTAATTATTACCTATCAAGGAGAGGAGATGGAACTGTTATAAATAGCGTATAGCGT
>DAOVNW010000105.1 GCA_030630095.1 Candidatus Omnitrophota bacterium | reverse complement strand
GCCCTTGATTCCAGGCCTGCCTGATAAATCTGATTAACCAGATACTGGGGTATCAACTCATCGAGGAGCAAACCGCAAGAAGGCTCATAGAGATGCTCGGTCAGGCCCGTCTTGCTTTTTTCTACCTCAAGCGGCAGTATTTTTTTGAGAGCCGCCTTGCCGACAAGGTGTTCTTTATACACATTGTAGATAATATTTACCTCTGAGATTTCCCCTTTGTTATATAAATCAATAATTTTCCCTTTTATATCTTCGGCTATCAACAGCTCCCTGTTCTTTTCAAGTCCCTCATAAGCGGCAATAACCTCATTCCCCTTGCGATTAAAATAGACTGTTCCCTTTTTGCCGACAGAGATAATCTTAACCTCCCCGCTTCTCTTTAAAGAAATATAGCGTTCACATTTATGAAATACTATATTATTAAAGCCGCCGCAAAGGCCTTTATCCGAGTTAAAACAAATAAGGCAGACAGATTTAGCGTTTTCTCTTTTTTCGAGCAGAGGATGGCTTAAACCAACCGCCCTGCCTGAAACACTCCTTAGCATCCCTGCTATCTTCTCAGAATACGGCCTGGACAACAAAGCCTTTTCTCTTACTCTCCTTAAGCGGTTCCTGGCTATAAGTTCCATAGCCCGGACTATCTGCTTAATTTTTTTTATCGAATTAAATCTTTCTTCTAACTCCCTTTTACTTGCCACTTTCTACCTTTTTCTCTTTTCGGCCTTCATCGCCGCCTTCCCGCTTTTCTTCTCCCTCTTCTTCGTAATTTTCGGTTTCTTTTTCAGGTATTGATATAACAAAGAGGTTTTTAAAATCTTTAACAGCTTCCCTCAGCTGTTTTTCACCGCTGTCCGATATTACCTTCTCTGATTTGATATCATTTAACAGGGCCGCTTTTCCATCTTTTAAAAAACTGATAAACTCACTTTCAAAGCGCCTGATATCCTCCACCGGAATATCGTCAACCAGTCCCCTTACTCCGCAATAAATAATCGCGATCTGCTCCTCTACGTTCATCGGTTTAAACTGATCCTGCTTTAAAATCTCAACCAGCCTCTTACCTCTCTCAAGCTGAAGCTGCGTCGTCTTATCCAGCTCTGTACCAAACTGGGCAAAGGCCTCTTTTTCTCTATACTGGGACATGTCAAGGCGCAGGCGGCCGGCAACCTGTTTCATAGCTTTAATCTGCGCGTTACCTCCAACACGTGAAACACTCAACCCCACATTAATAGCCGGCTTTACACCCTGATGAAAAAGATCCGACCCCAGATATATCTGTCCGTCGGTAATGGATATTAAATTGGTTGGAATATAGGCCGAAATATCACCGGCCTGGGTTTCCACTATAGGAATAGCTGTCATTGAACCCGCGCCCAGTTCACTGGAAAGTTTTGCCGCCCTTTCCAATAAGCGTGAATGAAGATAAAAAATATCTCCCGGATAAGCCTCTCTCCCCGGCGGACGCCTGAGCAATAAAGATAATTGCCGGTAGCTTTTGGCATGCTTGCTTAAATCGTCATATATAATAAGCACGTGTTTTCCGTTATCCCTAAACTCTTCCGCCATAGCGGCTCCGGCATAGGGAGCTATATATTGCAGGGGTGCCGGGACGCTTGCCGTTGCCGCTACAATAATAGTATGTTTCATAGCATCGTGGTCTTCAAGAATTTTTATAAG
Source organism: Candidatus Omnitrophota bacterium (assembly GCA_030630095.1). Classification (GTDB taxonomy): domain Bacteria; phylum Omnitrophota; class Gorgyraeia; order JAGLLT01; family JAGLLT01; genus JAGLLT01. The sequence goes on along the minus strand of DAOVNW010000105.1, from coordinate 2,813 downwards.
TCTGGCTATCTCGGAGTTCTTCTTGCCGATAGCAACGTAAATACATATAACATCGCTTTTATTCTGATTAATGATAGCATCAATACAAATAGCTGTCTTGCCTATTTGCCTGTCACCCACAATCAACTCTCTCTGGCCGCGGCCAATAGGTATCATAGAGTCAATAGCCTTACTGCCGGTCTGAAGCGCTTCCTTAACCGGCTGCCTGTCAACAACTCCCGGAGCCGCCGCGTCAACCGGCCTGGTCTTTGACGTTTCAATTTCTCCCTTTTCATCCAACGGCTGGCCCAGGGCATTGACAACTCTTGAAATAAGAGCCTCCCCCACGGGAACCTCGGCAACCTTACCGGTCGCCACTACCTCATCGCCTTCTTTAATATATTTGTCGGAGCCAAATAAAACCGCGCCCACTATATCTTCTTCCAGATTAAGCACCAGGCCGTAGATATTGTTAGGAAAAAGCAGTATCTCACTGGCCATTACCTCCTCCAGGCCGTACACCCTGGCAATACCATCTCCCACCTCGACAACAGTCCCGGTTTTTTTAACCTCAATCTTTTTTTCAAAACGCTCAATCTGTTTCCTGATAACCGAGCTTACTTCCTGCGATTTTATCTTTCTCATAGAAATTCCTTATGTAGCTAAAATTTAAAAGCTAAAGTATATATAAACACTATACGCTAATACTCTCTCTTAACCTGTCCAGCTGGCCCTTCAAGGTCGCCTCATAAACCGTATTGCCCAAGACAATTCTCAAGCCGCCTAATAATAACGGATTAACAGAAGCCTCCAGCTTAATAGAGCCCCCTGTAATCTCAGAAAATTTTGCCTTTAACCCTTCTTTTTCCTTACCGCTCAATTCAATACTGGACTCAACGAATAGAACCTGCTGTCTTATAAGCTCACCGCTCAACCTCTTAAACTCTTCATAAATCAATTTTATCAATCCGAATTTGTTCTTAAAAATCAACAACTTTAACACCGCCCCGAAGAGGCCTTCAAACTTATCTTTTCCGACAACCTCCCCTAAAAGATATATTTTATCTTTTTTTGATACGCCCGGATGTTTTAATATGAGGGCAATTTTTTCTTCTCCGGCCAATAAAGCCAAAAGGCTCTCCATCTCTGTTTTTATTTCTTCATTTATCTTTGACTTAACGGCCAGCTGGAAAATAGCCTGGGCGTATTTTATTGACAGGACATCTTCACTCATTCCGTTTTTCCTTTAACGCCGCTGATAAATTCACGAACCAGGCCTTCCTGATCCCGGGAATTTATCTCTTTTTTTATTATCTTCTCGGCGATAGTCACTGAAAGCTCCCCTATTTCCTTTTTAATTTCTTCCCTTGCCTCTCTCGCCTGCCTCGCTATCTCTTCGCCTGAACGCGTAACAATATGCTTTGCCTCTTTCTTAGCCTCTTCCAAAAGATCTCTTCTTTGGCTTTCAACCTGCTTTTCGGCTTCATCTTTTAACGTAAGAATCTCCTCCTTCACCGCGTTAATCCTGTCCCGCGATACCTTAAGATTAGCACAAACCTCTTCCTGCCTTTTTTTTGCTTCATCCAGCATACTACTGACACTTTGAGAACGCTTATCAAGCAAATCAAGCAGAGGTTTATAAAGCAGCTTAGTCAAAAATCCCACAAGCAAAAGAAAGCTTACTATTTGAATTATAAATGTCGCAATACTTAGATTCATTTTTTATACGCTTTTTATATCATATAACAAACAGTAAAAGAATAGCTATGAATAGTGAATAAACGCCCGTAGTTTCAGCAATAGCATCCGCTATTATCATAGTCCTCGTTAAGACTCCCTGAAGTTCCGGCTGGCGGGCTATTCCCTCCATTGCTTTTCCGCCAATATATCCTTCACCTAAAGCCGCTCCGATAGCCCCCACACCCATACAAAAACCGGCCCCCAAAATCGCGGCAACCTTTATCAACGTCGTGGAATCAATACCTGATACCTGTACCACTTCCTGCGCATCCTTTACCGCCTCCGCCGCCCAAACAACATCCATTTTTTAATCCTCCTTTTTAATTACTCAAAACACCAATATAAGCAACTGCTAATAATGTAAAAACGAGCGCCTGTACCGCGCCGACAAAAACTCCAAAAAAGGCATTTAAGCCGGGCACAACTATTATCCCTAAAGGCACAGCCCACCAACTAAAAAGCTTAACCAGTAACGCGGGAATTAAAACAATTAATATGCCCCCTGCGAAGATATTTCCAAACAAACGAAATGAATGCGATAATACCTTGCTTATTTCAGAAAAAACGTTGGGCAGAAATAAAAACCAGACCGGTTCAAAGTAACTTTTAATATATTTGCCCAGGCCTTTCTTCTTTATAGCATAAGCGTGGGAAACAAAGAGTACCAATCCGCCCAGGGCAAAACAGGTATTCAAGTCACTGGTGGGAGACTTAACATTGGGAATCAATGATGCCCAATTTGAAAATAAAACAAACAAAAAAAGTGTTACAATAAACGGCACAAATGCCCTGCCGCCCGCTCCCATTGAATCTGTAATGGTCTCCTCAAACCAACCGACTATCGCCTCTACCGCCGCCTGTCTCTTAGTAGGTACCATGCTTAACTTATAAACGGACAGCTTGGCCAGTACCAGAATAACAGCAATAATTGCCCATGTAGTAATAATAGTTACCGGATTAACGGTTACCATTAACCCCGTAAAGGGCAGTTGAAAAGTATAAGTACTTATCTCTGCTATACCTTGCACGAAAATTTTCCTCTAATACCTTCAAAAAAGATAGCCGCCTTAATACTTAAAAACCCGGCTCCCGTC
>DAOVNW010000137.1 GCA_030630095.1 Candidatus Omnitrophota bacterium | reverse complement strand
GGACCTGCTGACCAACAACGCCGGGCTAATAAAAGAAGTAGCCGGAAAGATAAAAGAAAACGCGCATGAATCAATTATTCTAATGGTGACAAATCCGCTGGACGTGACTACTTATCTGGCTTTAAAGGTAAGCGGCTTTGATAAAAAGAGAGTTTTGGGTATGGCCGGTGTGTTGGATTCGGCGAGACTTTCGGTCATTGTATCAGATGAGTTGAAACAAGAGGTTTCTTGCGTGGAATCTCTGGTGTTAGGAACTCACGGTGACTCAATGGTGCCGCTAAAAAATAAAATCAGCGCGGGCGGCCGGAGACTGGATGAGCTTTTAGAAAAAGCAAAGATAGATGAGCTTCTCGAGAAGGCCGCGGGCCAGGGGGGCAGGATAGTTTCTTATCTAAAAGGGGGCAGCGCTTATTATGCCCCGGCGATTAGTGTCTATAAGATGCTGGAGGTTATTGTAAGCGATAAAGGCAGCATTCTGCCCGTATCGGCTTACCTGGAAGGTGAGTACAATCTGAGAGACGTTTGCCTTGGTGTCCCCGCGAGGCTTGGCAAAGGCGGCATTGAGGAAATTATAAAGGTTGAGTTAACTAAAGAAGAAGAGATATCCCTCCAGAAGGCCGGCGCTGTCATAAAAGCCGGTATCGCTAAAGTTATAACTGCTGACTAAATACCGTATAATGAATATTATCTTTTTCCGCAATAATAGAGTTTACGCCGGGCTATTTTTATTATCTTTATTGTTCGCGTTTACTGCCGGATCCTCATGTTCTAAAAACAGCGTTCATTCTCAAAAGTATCTTTTGATGGGGACAACAGTAGAAATTACAGTTGCCGGGGAGAATAAAGGAGAGGCTGAAAAAGCTTTAAGCCGGGCATTTGCCGAGATAAAAAGGATAGACTGTCTGATGAGCCGCTTTAATGATAACAGCCTTTTGTCCAGGGTAAACGCTTTGGCAGCTAAAGAACCTGTTAGCGTAAACGAAGAGCTTTATTATGTTATTGATAAATGTCTTAAATTTGCTAAAATAACAGAAGGAGCTTTTGATATTACGGCTGTTTCTCTGGATAAAGCCGGAGGCTGGCGGGAGATTATTCTTGATGCCGGGGAGAGGACAGTTCATTTCAAAAATGATAAGGTTAAGATTGACCTTAGCGCGGCCGCTAAGGGTTATGCCGTAGATAGAGCTATATTTATTTTGAGGAAAGATGGCATAAGAAACGCCCTGGTTAATGCCGGAGGAGATATGAGGGCAATAGGCTGTTTTGGCAGAAGGAGATGGGCAGTCGGGGTGCGCGATCCCAAACTTAACGATAAGATTACCCAGATCATCTTTTTGGCCGATAAGGCTGTGGCTACCTCAGGCAACTATTTGCGCGGTCATATTATCAGGACAGGCGCCGGCATTGACAAGGAAGACATACTTTCTTCAACTGTTATTGCCTCCGACTGTCTGACAGCCGACATTTTAGCTACTTCTTTATTCGTTATGGGCAGAAAAGGGATTGAGTTAATTGAAAATTTAGAAGAAGTTGAAGCCCTTTTAGTAACAGAAGAAGGCGGAAAAGCGGAATCTATAGAGAGCTCGGGCTTTAATAGATATAAAGAAGTAAAAGATCGCGAAGTGAAATTTTATTAAACAGAAAGTTAGTTTTACAAAATAAGCAGTGTTTAAAATATAAAATTAAATAAATATATTTTTGAATTTTTACTTGTAATTTTGATATTTGCATTTTGATTTTTAATATTTATTTAGGTGTTCCATGTTTGATGTATTAAAAATTTATCAGGATTCGGTTGTAGATTTAGAAGAGATTAAAAAGGAATTGGCGCGGTTTAACTATCAGCCGGCGGCCTTAGTCAGCCAAAAAGGCGACTTTGCCGCGCGCGGCAATATTCTGGATATTTATCCTTTAGATTATGACTATCCGGTGCGCCTTGAGCTTGATGGCGACAGAGTAGAATCAATCTTTACCTTTGAAATTGAGTCCGGAAGGCTTATTGACAATTTTACTATGTTTGTAGCGGTTCCGGTTAAGGAAAAGTTACCGGGCAGGTTTAGAGACGCGGGATTAAGGCGGGGCTCTCATTCGGTAATTGATAGCTTCTCTGATATTTTCCCCGGAGACTACGTGGTGCATATCAGGCACGGTATCGGTAAATTTTTAGGCGTTAAGAAACTGAAGGAGGAGATGGCCTATGAAGATTATCTGTCTATAGAATATGCCGACGGAGATATTCTCTATGTTCCCACCGGTAAGGCGCACACGGTAAGAAGGTATATCGGCTTTAATCAAAGCTGCCCCAAGCTTTATAAGCTTGGCTCTAAAAGATGGCAAGGTTTAAAACAGAGAGTAAAAAAGGGCATTGACGATATGACCCTTGAACTCTTGGAGTTACAGGCGATGCGTTCCGCTTTACGCGGGTTTGAGTTTTCAGAGGATCATCCCTGGCAGAGTTCTTTTGAAGAGACCTTTGTTCATCAGGAAACGGCCGACCAGATTAACTCTATGCGGGAGATAAAAAGGGATATGGAGTCGTCCATGCCTATGGACAGGCTTATTTGCGGTGACGTGGGTTATGGCAAGACGGAGGTGGCCTTTCGGGCAGCCTTTAAAGCGGTTATGAATGAGAAGCAGGTGGCTATGCTGGTTCCGACGACGATTTTGGCCCAGCAGCACTTTAACAATTTAAGCGAAAGGCTAAAAGATTTTCCGGTAGAGGTAAAGGTTTTAAGCCGCTTCAACTCTCTCGAGGAGACCCGGGAAATTATCAGCGGTCTCAAAGAAGGTAAGGTAAACGTGGTTATCGGGACTCACCGCCTTCTTTCAAAGGACATTGTGTTTAAAAATTTAGGGTTAGTTATTATTGATGAGGAGCAGCGTTTTGGGGTAAAGCATAAGGAAAGGCTTAAATCCCTGCGTCTTTTGGTGGATGTTTTGACTTTAACGGCTACTCCTATACCAAGGACATTGTATATATCCTTGGCGGGCATGAAGGATTTATCAATCATAAGTACGCCGCCTAAGGCCAGGATGCCGGTGAAGACATATGTGCTCGAATACGATGAAAAATTAATTAGAAACGCTGTTATAAAAGAAATTGACAGAGGCGGCCAGGTATATTTTGTCCATAACAGGGTCCGTGAAATAGAAAGCGTTAAGGCAGGGCTGGAAAAACTCATTCCGGAGGCAGTTATTAGGGTAGTTCACGGCCGGATGCCGGAGAAAGAACTGGAAAAGACTATGCTTGAGTTTATAGAAGCTGAATTTGACGTTTTGCTATGCACCAGCATCGTAGAATCCGGATTGGACATTCCTAACGTAAATACGGTAATTATTAATCGGGCGGATATGTTTGGCCTAAGTGATCTTTATCAGTTAAGAGGAAGGGTAGGCAGGCTTCAAAGGCAGGCTTACTGTTATCTTTTAATTCCGCCGCGAGAGGTTGTAGATTCAAGGGCCAAAAGGCGCCTTGAGGCAATTGAGAAGTTTACTGATTTGGGTTCGGGGTTTAATATTGCTATGGAGGATTTAGAGATAAGAGGCGCCGGTAATTTACTTGGAGCCCAACAGCACGGGTACATTCAGACGGTTGGT
>DAOVNW010000123.1 GCA_030630095.1 Candidatus Omnitrophota bacterium | reverse complement strand
TTTTCGGCTGTTTTCAGCCGCTTTTTCTCACCGCGCTCACTTTTACACCGGCTTCTTTCAACAGTTTTTTTGACTCTTTATCAGGGTAAGAAGCGGAAATAATTATCTTTTTTATGCCGGCATTAATAATCATCTTCGCGCAGATTGTACAAGGATGTGTGGTGCAATATAAAATAGAATCTTTGATATTTGCCCCGTGAACCGCCGCCTGAATTATCGCGTTCTGCTCGGCGTGCAATCCCCGGCATAGTTCGTGCCGCTGGCCCGAGGGAATCTTCAGCTTTTCTCTTAAACAGCCGCCTAAATCGCCGCAGTGCTTCAAACCGGTAGGCGCTCCGTTATATCCGCTGGACAGTATTCTCTTATCCTTAACGATAACCGCTCCCACCTTCCTTCTAAGGCAGGTGGAACGCGACGAAACTACTTTGGTAATCTTCAAAAAATACTCATCCCACCCCGGCCTCTCAACCTTCTTTTTCACCTTTTTAGCAGACCTCCATATCTCTGATTCTCTCTTTATAAAGAGGAAACGCGTTAGTCAACTCCTTTATCTCTTTTACAGCCGTATCAATTTTAGAAGTATCATCAGGGTTTTTAAGAAGTATATCAATCAACCCCGCGATCTTAACCATTTCCGGCTCTTTCATACCTCTGGTAGTCACCGCCGAGGTACCCATACGTATGCCGCTGGTTACCATAGGCGACTCTTTATCATAAGGGATCATATTTTTGTTTACCGTTATCCTCGCCTCGTCAAGTATATTGGCGGCGGCCTTTCCCGTTAATCCTACACTCGAGACGTCAATTAAAAGGAGGTGATTATCCGTTCCTCCGGATACTATCCTGAAACCCTTATTAATCAGCTCCTCTGAAAGTACCCCGGCATTTTCAATAATCTGCTTTTGATATTCTTTAAACTCCGGCTTCAACGCCTCGCCAAAAGCAACAGCCTTGGCCGCGATAATGTGCATTAAAGGCCCTCCCTGGATACCGGGAAAAATCTGCACATCTATTTTTTTGGCATACTCATTCCTGCACAAGATCATACCTCCTCTGGGGCCGCGCAATGTTTTATGAGTAGTGGTGGTCACAAAATCAGAACAGCATACCGGGTCGGGATGAAGTCCGGCGGCCACCAAGCCCGCTATGTGAGCCATATCAACTACCAGATAAGCGCCGGCCTCTTTAGCTATCCGGCTGAACTTTTCAAAGTCTATAATTCTGGGGTAGGCGCTGGCACCGGCAATAATCATCTTAGGCTTATTTTTCCCGGCCAAATCCTCAAGCTCATTATAGTCCAACTGTTCTGTTTTTTTGTTCACCCCATAGGGTACTATATTAAAAAATCTGCCTGAAAAGTTCAATTTATGGCCGTGAGTTAAATGTCCCCCGCAAGCCAAATCCAAAGCCATAATTGTATCTCCGGGCTCAAGGACAGAAAAGTAAACCGCCATATTAGCCTGTGAGCCTGAGTGCGGCTGAACGTTTATATACTCCGCCCCAAACAGCTCCCTCGCCCTCTCAATGGCCAACTTCTCGGCAATATCCACAAACTCACAACCGTTATACCAGCGCTTTGCCGGATACCCCTCGGCATATTTATTGGTCAGGGCTGACCCCTGCGCGAATAAAACATTTTCAGAGACAAAATTTTCACTGGCAATAAACTCCAGATTCTCATCCTGCCTCTTTGTCTCCTTCAGCAAAGCCTCAAAAAGCTCCGGATCATCTTTCTTCAGTGTATTCATTTTTTATACCTCTTTTCTATCTCCACAATTTTATCCAGCCGCCTCTGGTGTCGCCCGCCGTCAAAGCCGGTTGTCAAATATACGTCAATCATTTCTTTCACCTTATCCTCATCCGTATATCTGGCTCCAAAGACAATAACATTAGCATTATTATGAAGTCGTGAAAATTTAGCCTGGTCTTCATTTAAGCACAACGCGGCCCTTATTCCCGGCACCTTATTGGCAGTTATCGACTGCCCTATACCGGTAGTGCAAATTAAAATACCGGTCTCTGCCTCTCCTTCAGCTACAGCTTTGGCTACCTTCAATCCAAAATCAGGATAGTCCACGCTTTCCTTTGAATCCGTCCCATAATCCTTAACCTTATACATCTTGCTCTCTAAATAAACCTTAACAGCTTCTTTCAGTTCATAGCCCCCGTGATCCGCCCCTATTGCTACTATCATTAAACAAACTCCTTTATCCTTACAACCTCAGTCTTAATTTCCTTTAAGACTTCTTTATATATCTTTATAGACTGGCCGATGGGATCTTTGACTTCCAGCTCTGCTCTACCTGAGGTATCGCGGTACTCTTTCAGAAGATAAACTTTACTTTTGGCATCAGGATAGGCGTCGATAATATACTCTTTGTGCCTTGCCTGCATAGTTAAAATCAGATCGGCCTTATTCACTAAACTGGGGGAAATATGCCGGCTCTTTTCACCCGAGACGTCTATTTCTTCTTCCCGCATAACCTCAATAGTTTCTTTTGTCGGAGAATAGCCGCTAATGGCCGCGGTCCCCGCCGAAGAAACGGTTAAATAAGAGCGTCCCGCCGTCTCTTTCTCAAATAACCCTTTGGCCATAACACTTCGACAACTATTGCCTGTGCAGACAAAAAGAGCATTCTTAGCTTTAACAATCTCCGCTCCGCCCCTTAACTCTTTATTGAGCTCTCCTAAGGCAATAGCGCCCTCTCTCAAAAGCACGTATGGAGCGGATGTTACATCCAAAACCGTTGACTCAACCCCGCCACCCGCGAAAGAGGCATCAATTATAACTTCAATTAATCCGTCAAAAGAAATGATAACACCGGATGAATTATTAGAAGCCGGATTGCCGGAAAAGTTAGCGCTCGGCACACATAAAGGCATCCGGCATTCCTCAAGCAGTTTCCTGGCTATCTCATTGGCGGGAACCCTGAAACCGGTTTTTTTTCCGTCCTTTCCCTTTAAAATCAAGGTTAACGGCCCCGGCCAAAACTTATCCATCAGGGCCTTTACGCCTTCTCCAATCTCAACTCCAAACGCTTCCAATCTCTCCGGTTTATCAATCTGCACAGGCAGGGACTTGCTTAAAGGCCTTTTCTTTATCTCATAAACTCTCTTAACCGCCTTTTCATTAGAGCAGTCAGCGCCCAGGCCGTAAACTGTATCGGTAGGAAAAGCCGCCAGTCCGCCTTCTTTTAAAATAGCGGCCGCTCTTTTAATCTTTTCCATCTCAATATTAGCCGGATCAATCTTTATAATTTCTGTTTTTGGCATATTGCTTTCCTATAAACGGGTTAATTAACTCTTAATTGATAGACACTACTTAAAAATTCAGCCACTCCCCTAACATCTTTTATCCTGTAGGCGGCGTTAGAGTTTTTTCTTCTTCCAACAAGAACACCGATATCTTTTTTTTCCAGAATCTTAAAGACATCTTCATCGGTTTTATCATCACCGAGATAAATAGTCAATAAATTATCCTTCTCAATTATCCGCTTTATCTTTAAAACAGCGCTTCCTTTGTTCCAGGCGACAGGCGGCCTCACCTCAAAAACCATCTTACCTCTGGTCACCTTTATTCTTTCCTCATCCATGTACTCTTTGACCGCGGCCCAAAACTTCTTCTTAAGCGTTTTAAGGTCCTCATTAGCGGTCATCCTGTAATGGAGGCTTAAAGAATAAACTTTATTTTCTACCAAAGCCCCCTTAATACCCTTAAGATCTTTTCTCAGCCGGCCGGCTATTTTTTTGATAAGAGGTAAGGTCTTTTTGATTTCCGGGTGAATAAACAGTTTAACCCCGCCTTTTTTATCAATATACTCCAATTCAAAACCATGATTGCCAACGTAAAAGATGCCTTTAATCTTTACCAGCCGCTTAACATCTTTTAGCGGCCGGCCGCTGACAATACCGGCTGCTACCCCTTTAAGCCCGCTTAATAAGGCTATTGAAGAAACGGCCTTGTTGTCCGCCCTGGCCACACCGGGATGCTTAACAATCCTGCTCAAGGTTCCGTCAAAGTCCGAAAGCACCAATAGGTTTTTAGCTTTTTTAATTTT
>DAOVNW010000178.1 GCA_030630095.1 Candidatus Omnitrophota bacterium | reverse complement strand
GGAGCGGGCAAAGATTACAAAAATGCGCGACGCGGGAGGTTATGATAGAGTAGAAGTAGAACTTCTTAAAGAAGGGGCGAAGCAGTCGCTTGAAGCTGAAGCATTTATGCGTTCGATTGTCTCTCAGTTTGACGAGTACGCCAAGCTGAATTCTAAAATAAGCGCTGAAATAATTGTTTCGGTTAACTCTATCAGCTCGCCGTCGGAGCTTTCGGATGTAATCGCCGCCCAGCTAAGCATTAGAATTCCGGAGAAGCAAAAAATTCTGGAGGAAATTAATTCTCTCGAGAGGCTAAAGAAGTTAAATAAGATATTAAATTCCGAAATAGAAATATTAAGGATTGAACAGAAAATACTGGGCAACGTTAGAAAACAGCTTGATAAATCTCAAAAGGACTATTATTTGCAGGAACAGCTTAGGGCTATTGAAAAGGAACTTGGCTATAAGGCTGAAGAGAAAAATGAACTGGAGGAGTTGAAAAGGAAAGTATGTTCAGCCGGGATGAGCAAAGAGGCAAAAGAGGCGGCTTTGCGGGAGGTTGGCCGTCTTGAGCGTATGAATCCCGTTTCGCCTGAAGGGGCGGTGGCCAGGAATTATATAGACTGGCTCGTTAGACTGCCCTGGAATAAAAATACTAAGGAAAGATTAAACATAAAAGATGCTGAGAAGGTTCTTAATGCCGATCATTACGGCCTGGATAAAGCTAAAATGAGAATATTAGAGTATTTGGCCGTAAGAAAGTTTACTAAAGAGGTAAAAAGCCAGATTCTCTGTTTTGTCGGGCCTCCGGGCGTAGGTAAAACCTCACTGGCTAAGTCAATTGCCAGGGCATTAAACAGAAACTTTGTCAGGATATCGCTGGGCGGTGTGCGCGATGAGGCTGAAATTAAAGGCCATAGGCGGACATACGTAGGCGCGCTCCCGGGGAGAATAATTCAATCTTTGGCTAAAGCAAAGTCCCGAAATCCTGTATTTCTGCTGGACGAAATAGATAAGATGTCGGTTGATTTCAGAGGTGACCCCTCAAGCGCTCTGCTTGAGGTGCTTGACCCTGAAGAAAACAATTCATTTTCGGACCATTATCTGGAGGTGGAGTTTGATTTGTCAAATGTTATGTTTATTACCACCAGTAATATTCAGGATAACATACCTCAGCCGCTGATGGACCGTATGGAAATTATACAACTACCGGGTTATACCGAATATGAAAAACTGAATATTGCCAGGTCATTTTTACTGCCCAAGCAGTTAAAAAAGCATGGGCTTACTCATAAAAATTTTGATATTTCGGATAACGCCGTAAATCTAATTATTAAATGTTATACAATTGAAGCGGGAGTCAGGAGCCTGGAGAGAGAAATAGCCGGCATTTGCCGCAAGGTTGTAAGGGAGGTAGTAGAAAGTAAAAAGGCTATCGGGCATATAAAGATTACCTCGAAAAACCTTCATAAATATTTAGGCCCGCCTAAATATTCGGAGAGCCGTAAAGAAAAACATCATGAGATAGGTGTTTCTTTTGGATTGGCCTGGACTATGGCCGGCGGCGATATTATGCCTGTAGAAACAGTACTCATAAAAGGAGATGGAAAGCTGATTTTGACCGGGAAGCTGGGAGAAGTGATGCAGGAGTCCGCGCGCGCCGCTTTAACCTACATCAGGTCAAGGGTGGATAAATTAAAAATTAAGTCCGGTTTTTACAAAGATACGGACATACATGTTCATGTTCCGGAGGGAGCTATTCCCAAAGACGGGCCTTCGGCAGGGATAACTATTGCTGTTTCGATTGCCTCGGCCATTACTCAAAGGCCGGTAAATAAAAATGTAGCTATGACCGGAGAGATTACCCTGAGAGGAAAGGTTCTGCCGGTTGGAGGATTAAAGTCCAAGATTTTAGCCGCTCACCGAGCGGGTTTTAAGACGATTATCATACCTAACGAAAATAAAAAAGACCTGGTTGAGATACCAAAAGATGTTTTGCGAAAGCTTGACATAAAGACGGTTGACGATATCGATCAGGTTTTACGGATCGCGCTGGTTAGCAAAATAAGAAAAGGGGCGGCTGCAAAGTCAAAAAAGTCGTCATGGCAAAAGAACTATCTGCAGCAGCAGATTATGTCGGCCTGAAATTTAGAAATTAGAAAACGGATATAAAAAAATAAAGGGATTAAAAATGTTGAAGAAAAGGTATTTGTTGACGCCGGGGCCTACACCGGTACCGCCGGAAAGCCTGTTGGCTATGGCTAAACCGATAATTCATCATAGGACTAAAGAATTTAGGGCTATATTGGCGGAGGCGGTAGAGGGATTAAAGTATGTTTATCAAACCAAGAATGATGTATTAATATTCGCGTCCAGCGGTACCGGAGCTATGGAATCCGCCGTATGCGGCCTTCTTTCTAAAGGAGATAAGGTTATTACCGTTTCCGGAGGTAAGTTTGGTGAGAGGTGGGGGGAGATTTGTGAAGTCTACGGAGTAAGCGCGCGTATAATTGACATTGAGTGGGGTAAGGCGGTAGACCCCGCGGTCATTAAAAATGAGCTTGAGAAGGACTCTGAAATAAAAGCGGTATTTACCACGCTTTGCGAGACCTCGACCGGTGTACGGACCGATATTAAGGCAATAGCTGAAATTACAAAAGGCCATCAGGCTGTATTGGTGGTAGACGCGATAAGCGCTGTGGGGGCGGAGGAGTTAAAGACAGACGAGTGGGGAGTTGATGTGGTTGTGTCCGGCTCCCAGAAAGGTTTGATGATTCCGCCGGGCCTGGCATT
>DAOVNW010000109.1 GCA_030630095.1 Candidatus Omnitrophota bacterium | reverse complement strand
TTGGGAACTTTTACCGGGTTAATGGAAGGGTCAAAAGTGGATATTGCCTTTAGTGGCAGCGGAATAGGTAATACCGGAGTAAACGAGGCAATGATATTTTCTCATTTGGTGGATAAGAACAAACGAAAGCGTTCAAGTGCGCAAATACAAAATGCTATCCGTAAGCAATTTCCTCAAATTGAAGGAACCAAAATCGAGTTTCTTGATCTGGCCAGGTTTATTACCTCAGGAGGTACGGGGCAGATTCCTATTGAGATAAAAATATTTGGCAAGGATTTGGTTAAATTAGAGCAGATAGCAAATGAGGTTGCGGCCAAAATAAAGCCGATACAAGGCCTTTACGATGTAGATATAACTCTTCGGAGTGGTAAGCCGGAGTTACGATTTGTGATAGATAGAGATAAAGCGTCTCAACTAGGATTAAATGTTGGACAGATAGCTTCTATTATGCGGGCTAATTTTGAAGGCCAGGTTGCTACTCGCTACCGGACAGCCGGTGATGAATTCGACCTGCGAGTACAATATCGAGACGAAGATAGTCAAACCTTTGATGATGTAAGACGCGCGGTTATTTTTTCAAGCCTTGGTTTTCAACATCATTTAGAGGATGTGGCAGAGGTTTTAGAAGGGAAAGGCCCGGTTAAACTTTACCGGGAAAATCAGAAGAGAAAAGCATCTATTACAGCCAACTTCTCTGACAGGGATTTAGGAAGTATATTAAGTGATATAAAAGCTAAGGTAAAAGAGACACGCTTGCCTTCAGGGTATTTTGTTGAATATGGCGGGGAGGCAAAGCGAATGCGTGAGATGTTTGTCGCTTTAAGTACTGTATTTATTTTAGCTCTTATTTTAGTATATATGATTATGGCCGCCCAGTTTGAATCCCTTGTCCACCCTTTTACAGTGATGTTTACTGTACCCTTTGGATTGATTGGTGTAATTTTGATACTGCTATTAACCGGCAATAGCCTTTCCATGGTTTCTTTTTTAGGTGTTATCATTCTTACCGGCGTCGTTGTTAATAACGGCATAGTTCTTGTAGATTACGTTAACCAGCTTAGGGCCAAGGGTATGAGTAAAAATGAAGCACTTATCCAGGGCGGAGTAACCAAATTAAGGGCAGTTTTATTAACAGCGGCCACAACCATGTTTGGAATGCTTCCTATGGCTATAAGCTCTTCAGAAGGATCAGAATTAAGATCACCTATGGCTTTAGCAGTTATTGGCGGGTTAATAGTTTCTACTTTCCTAACTTTAATAATTGTTCCTACAGTTTACAGCATCTTAGACGACATTGCTCATCGAACAAGAAAAGAAGTAAGTAAAAGACTAATTGGAGAAGAATAGAAATTGAAAGTACAGTGAAATTTTTAAAGAAGAAATCAAAGGTACCTTCCATGCGGCGTCAAGAAATTTTAAATGGACTAAAGAAAGCTTTGTCGCAAGAATTTAAAATTTCTGAAAGAGCTGTAAAACCATGGGCTCGTTTTAAAGAAGATCTTAATATTGATTCTTTAGGATATATTTGGGCCTTGATAGCTATCGAGGAAGAATTTGGCATAGAAATTCCAGAGGACGTTGCTGAGAAATTTTTAACAATTGAGAGTGTAGTAGAATATTTATATACAAGATAAATTTACCTTGCCCCTTTTTTTTACAACTGTGGGTTGGTTAAATGCCCCTGTAAGCGCTTAACTTGGAGGGGCATTTGCTTGTAGTAAGAAAGGGTGTTTACAAATAAATATATTGCGGAAGGTTTTTATTTGGAGTAAAATTGAGGCGCTGGATTTAATTTAAAAACATCTTGAAGATGAGTTCAAAAAGCTCGTTGCCGCGTTTAATAGACAGATAAAAGAGAAAATTGCAATAAATAATGAGCACAGATAAGCAAATTAAACTTTTATCCGGACTGGGCAGAAACGTCTTCATCCTGGGCATGGTCAGCCTGCTCACTGATTTAAGCAGTCAGATGGTCTTTCCTTTAATTCCTTTATTTCTTACCGGTGTCCTGGGGGCCGGTGCTTGTGCCGTGGGAATTGTAGAGGGCGCCGCGGAAGCTGCCGCCTCTTTAATAAAAGTTTTCTCCGGTTATTGGTCTGACAGGATTAAGAAGAGGAAGCCCTTTATTCTTTTTGGTTATTCTCTGTCGTCCGTAACAAAACCCTTATTTGCTTTTGCCAACGTCTGGTTTTTTGTTCTATTTATCAGGGTGATTGAGAGAATTGGCAAGGGATTAAGGACAGCTCCCAGGGACGCGCTCGTAGCTGAATCCTGCGGGGAGAGTGTCCGGGGGAAGGCCTATGGCTTTCACCGGGCTATGGACGGCATTGGGTCTGTTTTAGGCGCCGCCGCCGCTTTTATTCTTCTTCCGGTATTGGGTTATAGAAACGTTTTTCTCTTTGCTTTTATCCCCGGCGCGATCGCGGTGTTTGTAATTTTGTTTGTCAAGGAGAAGAACAAGTTCCCTGTGAATGAGGCGAAGGAAATCCCCTTAAAGGCAAGTTTTGTGGAGCTGCCCGCCAACTTAAAACTGTTTATTCTCGTTTCCTCAATATTTACCCTGGGCCATTTTGGCTACGCCTTCCTTTTACTAAAAGCCGTAAACATAGGACTGACTGATAAGTCGGCGATATTTCTTTATGTTTTATTTTACGCCGCTTATACCATCTCTGCCGTGCCTGCCGGGATGTTGTCAGACAAAATCGGAAGAAAACCAGTTTTGGCTGCTGGCTACTTGCTGTTCGCGACAATCTCTTGCGGTTTGATATTTACCTCGACGATGAACAGCCTCTTGCTGTTTTTTGTTGTCTACGGGGTATTTTATGCTATGATTGATGGTGTTCAAAGAGCCTTTGTGGCGGATTTAGCCCCCGGGCGTTTAAAGGCTACAGCTCTGGGGATGTTTCATATGGCAATAGGTCTGGCGGCGCTTCCGGGAGGATTTGTTGCCGGGTTGTTGTGGGATAAGATAAATCCCAGAGCGACCTTTATCTACGGCCTTTGCTTATCGGTGATTTCCCTGTTATTGTTTATGTTTGTGAAGAAGAATGAAGAGGATATGACAAGCGCGGGAGATTTTGCGGAGGGTTTAGAGGATGAAGTTTAATAAACGCAGTGTAAAGAGAGTCGGAGTAAAGGTACGGCGAATAATACAGGGCGTAGAGAAGAATGTTAAGATATTTAGCATAAGGGACATTTTCAAAAATAAAAATGGAAAGATTTTTACTTACGTTAAAGAAATCAAAGAAATAGACATTCTAGTAATAATTAAATTAAAAGGATCTATAGACTTTCACGCGCTTCCTATTATAAGTGCTAATTTTGAAAACAAAATAGAAAAATATTTAGATAAACATATCCTGCTGGATTTTAAAGACGTTACTCGCGTAGATAGAGCTACCTTAGCTTCACTTATCAAACTTTTAAATGAGCTTAAGAAGCGTAATAGGAAACTGGGTATTGTAAATATAACTTCTGTTTTAAGAGAATATTTAAAAATTGCAAATCTGGAATCTGTAGTTCAGGTTTATGAAAGTCAAGCGGAAGCTTTAGATGATTTATTAGGCGATTATCTAAAAAATAAGAAAAAAATTGCTGAAGAAAAGCGAATACTTTTTCTTACAACTTCTATTGGGTCCGGGCACAAGCGGGCCGCTGAGGCTATTCAGGCGGCGCTGAAAATAATAAGTCCTAAGTCCCTCAAAACGCAAACTGATACTTATTTTGATTATCTTTTGCCCGTCATTGAGAAGGTAGCAGCCAAAGTCTACGTAAAAACTATTCAACTGATGCGGCAGGCTTTAAATTATGTATATAATGCTCAAAAGAAAGATCCCGGAAGAAAACCGGCCAGCCGCTTTTTAAGTGTACCGTTAATTAAAAAATACGAAAGAGCTATTAATAATTTTAACCCTAACGCGATAGTTTGCACACAAGCACTTTCTTCCAGATTCACTTCAATTCTTAAGGAAAACGGAAAGATTTCCGCGCCGCTGATAGCGGTGGTGACTGATTATGATGTTCATCCTTATTGGTTTAATAAACACGTAGATAAGTTTATTGTGCCGACGAATGAGATAAAGAAAAAGTTTATGGCTCAGGGAATAGCGGAAGATAAAGTTTACGCTTTTGGGATTCCCGTTCACCCGCTTTTTTCTCAGGAACAAAATATATCCGACTTAAAAAAGAAACTGCATCTGGAGGAAGATTTGCCGGTTATTCTTATAATGGGCGGAGGCTGGGGACTGGGGCCGATTGTTAAAGCTGTGACACATTTAAATAGTTCAAAGATGAAACTCCAGCTTATTGTCGTAACCGGCAAGAACAAAATGTTAAAAAAGAGGTTAGAGAAAAGTTTACCAAAAGTAAAAATACTTCTTCAGATTCACGGCTATATGTGTAATATTGACGAGCT
>DAOVNW010000176.1 GCA_030630095.1 Candidatus Omnitrophota bacterium | reverse complement strand
CAAAAAAGGCATAGCGAAATTTAATTTTAAAAAGGACGGCCGTTACGCACCCTGTCCAGGCACCTGTAATCGGAAGCGGTACGCTGACAAAAAGCATCAACCCCAGAGCTTCATACCTTTCAACCAGATAAGCCTTTTTCCTCGTACGTTCAAATAGCCTGTCAAAAAATCTTCGCCACAGCACAAAGTGCCTTAACTTTTCTGAAAGCGGTTTAAAAAGAAACAGAAGCGGGGCCACGGGAACCATATTAGCCAGCACGCATATTACAAAGGTTTTTGACACGCTTAACTCCAGCCAAGCATGCGCTATAGGAATGGCATACCTTGCCTCAACTATCGGCAAAGCGGCCAGGACTGCCGCTATTAATTCCTTGGAGCTAATGTTTAAGGTTAAATAATTATATACAAAAGGAATAATATTTTCCGTCATCTTTCATTCGTCCATCCGTATTTGCCTACCATAGGAACAAAAACACAGCCGCATATATCCTTTCTTTCTATAACACCGCCTTTTTTTACCAACCTCAACAAAGACTGCGAATACATACTTCCTACCGGAATTACCAGCCTTCCATTTTCATTTAACTGTTCGAGTAAAGGCTCAGGAACTCTTGGCGCCGAGGCCGCGACCAAAATCGCGTCAAAAGGAGCCTGCTCCTCCCAACCTATAGAACCATCGGCTATTTTAAACGTTACGTTTTTAATTTCCAGATCCTCTAATACCTTCTCTGCTTTTTTAGCTAATCCCGAAAACCTTTCTATGCTATAAACCTCCCGGCACATCTTAGCCAGAATCGTGGTCTGATAGCCGGAGCCGGTGCCAATTTCCAAAACCTTGTCAGTAGGACTAAGTGAAAGCGACTCAGTCATTAAAGCCACTATATAAGGCTGAGAGATAGTCTGCCCGTTTCCAATGGGAAGGGGGTGGTCTTCATAAGAGTTATCTAAATATTTATCATCAACAAATAATTCACGCGGTACTTCTCTAAAAACCTTGAGGGTTCTTTTATCTTTGATTCCCCGGGGTATCAACTGTTCCTTTACCATTTTAGTTCGTAAGGTATTAAAGTTGTTCATTTTTTTAAGGAAATGTTTATAAGAAGCCCTATAAATCTAAGGGTATCTATAAAAGGGTTGATATAACTTATTTCTTTACTGTACACAGCGGTTATGGGAATTGACTTTATTTTAAATCCTGCACGGGAGGCCCTGATTAAAAGCTCAGATTCAATCTCATAATTGGATGAGGTAAGTTTAATTTGCCTGAAAACTTTTTTTGTTATAAACCTGAAACCGCACTGAGTATCCGAAATCTCCTGCCCGCAGATAAAAGAGACTATTTTAGACATTACCTTATTGGTCATATTTCTTATCCATGGCATATTCGCGGCATTTTCCATCCTGTTTCCCACAATAACGGGAGTACCGGAGGCCTCATAGGAACTTATAAAATTACGTATCTCTTCCGGCCTGTGCTGACCATCAGAATCCATAATAATTACCGCTTCGTAATCTTTGCCGGCAATATAATCAAGGCCCGAACGTATGGCTGCCCCCTTACCTCTATTAGCCTTATAACTAAGAACAAAAGCTCCCGCCTTCTTGGCCAGGGCGGCGCTCTCATCCACCGAGCCGTCATCAACAACCACAACGTCCTCGATGAAAGCCTTGATTTTATATATCAGGGCTTCTATATACTTTTCTTCATTATAAACGGGTATTAATACCACATTGCGCATATTTTTACGCGGCCCAGATTTTATGGAACATCAGCCATTGAGTAGGATACTTCTCTATTTCTTCTTCAATTATATCGATGGTTTTTCGCATCAAGATGGGCACTTCAGCTTCTTCATATCGAGAGAGGTTGGGCTTAATGGGCTCTTTAAAGCTAAGTATGAAAGTGTTATCAGGCTCTCTTATAAGAAAGACGGGCACTATGGGAGACTGTGTCCGGTAGCTGAAAACCGCCGAACCCTTGGGCATAAAAGTATTCTTTCCGAAAAATCTCATCTTCCGGCCGTTACCGGAATAATCCTTGTCACCTATCGAGGCGAGTATTCTTTTGTCTTTTAAGGCCTGAAAGCATCCCTTTACAGCCATACCGGTATGAATAACACTTATGCCGTTACTAATTCTCTTCCTGTTAAAAAATTCATTAACGCTCCTGGTCCTGTGCTCTAAGGTCAGGGCGCTAACGGGATAACCCAGAGCAGAAATGACCGCCGCGCCCAGCTCCCAGTTGCCTATATGAGCACTAAGGAGTATAACCCCTCCGCTCTCTTTTACAATCTCTTCAATAATCTCCAATCCTCTTATCTTAACTTTCTCTGCTATAAACTTCTTGTCTATTTTTGAGAAACTGAAGAACTCCACCAGATACTTGCCAAAATTTATATAAACCTTTTTAATCAGCTTCTTTATCTTCTCCTCATCAAAACTCTCACCCTTTGCCCTGAGGATTGTTTTAAGATTATCAGCAATTATTTTTTTGTCGCGAAGTGAAACGTAATATCTAAGAAGCGCGGCCTTTTCAGCTAAAAAATATGATTGCTTAATGGAGAAAGTTTTGACGACAAATTGCCCTACATTATATATAGAATCTGTTATCATAAACCTACTGGGAAATCAAACCCCATTATTTAATCTTCCATTTCCAGGACTTTTTTAATCCGATCTAAGGCCATCTTTAACCTTTGCTCGTTATCAACTAAGGCAAATCTGACGTAACCTTCGCCGTACTCGCCAAAACCCGTCCCCGGAGCAGCAACAACACCCGCCTCTTTCACTAAGAGAGTGACAAATTCCATAGAGGTCAGCGCGCTGTATTTCATAGGT
>DAOVNW010000110.1 GCA_030630095.1 Candidatus Omnitrophota bacterium | reverse complement strand
TCAAACTCCCCTCTACGCTCTCCTCCTGCGGCTTGGTAATAACCTCGGTCAGCTTTACCTCCATTATTGAATTTAAACTCGCGGGTATAGCCAGACTAACCAGCCCACAGCCGCAAATCAAAGAAGCCTGACTGCACAAATAGGCGGCGCCGGTCATCCCGAGGGAACCGGCAACTACAAGAACATGCCCGTAATCACCCTTGTGGGTAGCGGGAGCTCTTTTAGATATAATTTTATTACGTGCTTCTCTAACCATATCTCACCTCACCAGTATACAGTTGGCGACAGCATAATCCTTGGTATGAGAGAGAGAAATGGAAATGCTTTTTATCATCTTCTCCTTTTTTAGCTCTCTCAGGTACCCATATACCTTAATATGCGGTTTGCCGTCTTTGTTTTTTAAAACCTCAACGTCTTTCCACCTCACAAACCCTCTCCAGCCTTCTCCAAAGGCCTTTAAAACCGCCTCTTTAGCCGCGAACCTGGCGGCTAAATGCTGATAAAAAAACCTTTTGTCTTTAGAATAACTTATCTCTTCGTCGGTAAAAATTCTTTTAATGAACTTATCATTCCATTTATCAGCCGCTTTTTTTATCCTTTTGACTTCAATTAGATCTATACCGGAATTAATTATCATATTAACTTATAAGTTCCTTCATCTGCCTCACTGCTTTATCAAGGCCGGTAAAAACCGCTTCTGATATAATGGAGTGACCTATATTTAACTCATTAAGCTCAGGTATCAGAACAACGTCTTTTACGTTATCATAATTGAGTCCATGGCCGGCATTAACTGTCAAACCGCGTGAAACTCCTTCAAGAACAGAATCTTTAAGCTTTTTAAGCTGTCTTATTCTCTCAGTTTTATCCTTTGCGTTCACGTACTCGCCGGTATGCAGCTCTATAGCCTCGGCGCCTGTTTTCTTAGCCGCTTCAATTTGTTCCGGCTCCGGATTAATAAAGAGGCTTACTATAATATCATTCCTTCTTAAATCGTCAACTACTTTTTTTATCTGGCCAAAGTTAGACACTACATCAAGGCCGCCTTCCGTTGTAATTTCCTGCCTGTTTTCAGGAACCAGCGTTGCCTGCGGAGGCCTTATCTTTTTGGTAATTTCAACAATTTCCGGATTTACGGACATCTCCAGATTTAGTCTGGTTTTAACCGCCTCCTTAAGGCGCTTTACGTCCTTTTCGTTTATGTGGCGTCTGTCCTGCCTCAGGTGAGCAACAATTGAATCGGCTCCGGCAGACTCAGCAATTAACGCTCCTTTGACCGGATCCGGCTCCGTGATCTTCCTCGCTTCCCTTAGGGTAGCCAGGTGGTCTATGTTAACTCCCAGTTTAAGCACTAATTGCCCCCTATTTCCTTCTTGATAATATCCGCGATCCCGCAAGACATTCTTTCAATCATTTGTAAATTCTTGCCTTCAATCATAACTCTGGCCAGAGGTTCTGTTCCGGAATACCTAAGAACTATCCTTCCGCGATCCCCCAACTCTTCTTCGCTTTTTTTGAGCAGTTCCGGCAAACCGGGAATTTCCTCAAAAATTTTTTTCTCTTTTACCTTAACATTGAGCAGTGTTTGAGGAAACTTACTCATACAGCTTGATAGTTCGCTTAGGTACTTATTACTTTCCTTCATTAAGGCCAATATCTTCAGGCAGGTTAAAATGCCGTCCCCGGTAGGACTGTGATCAAGAAGAATTATGTGACCTGACTGCTCCCCGCCTAAGTTTAACTTTTCCCTCAACATATCCTCAACAACATTTTTATCCCCTACCGCGGTTCTTAAAACCTTAATGCCATATTCTTTCATAACTTCATCCAAACCCATATTGCTCATCACTGTCGCTACTAATGTGTTTTTTTTCAGATTTCCTTTTTTTTGTAAATTAAGGCCGATTATCATCAGAATGTAATCTCCGTCTAAAACCCTGCCTTTTTCATCTATCAAAATTACTCTATCCCCGTCACCGTCAAACGAAAAACCAACATCCATCTTGTTCTCGGCCACGTAACGCGCGACAACCTCCGGATACTGACTGCCGCAGTCTTGGTTTATATTTTTTCCGTCAGGTTCGTTATTTAAAGTAACTACCTCCGCTCCTAATTCAAGGAGAACCCTGTCCGCTATGCCGCTGACCGCTCCGTGCGAACAGTCTATGGCCACCTTAAAGCCCTTTAAATCAACTCTCCCGGCCGTTTCTTTTAAAAAGTTAAGATAGCTATCAAGCGCCTGCCCGGACTCAATATATTTAATCTTCAGTTTATCCGGTTCCGGCCGGCCGAGGCCCTCATCCCCAATACCCTCCCTGATAACGGCCTCAATCTCCAGCTCATCCTCATCAGAAATTTTCAACCCTTTTGAATTAAAAAGCTTAATTCCGTTGTCCTCACTTAAATTATGAGAAGCTGAAAGCATAATACCAAGGTCGGCATTATGTTCTCTGCTTAAATAAGAGAGAGCGGCCGTAGGCAGGATGCCAAGACAGTCCATCTCTACAGGGTATGGCGAAATACCTTCTATCAAAAATTTCTCCAGTTCATCCCCGGAGTATCTTGTGTCTTTGCCTATGAGCAGCCTGGGATTTGAACTCCTGCGGCTCAGGATACTGCCAAGGGCGGCTCCTATTTGTCTGATAAAGTCTCGGTTTAAAGGGTGTTCTCCAAACTTCGCCCTTATACCGTCTGTTCCGAATAATCTTTCCATAACCTACTCAACCGCCTTACGCATGGTTAGTTCAACTGTGCAACCCGGATTCTGAAAGGATAACCTTAACTTATCCGGCAGAATAACCTTAACCGGAAGAAGATATATGCCTTCTTTTTCAATATTTGTTATGTCAACAAAAGCGATTATCTTGTCCGTGCCTATGTTTTCTAATTTTTCTCTGGGCCCCTCAATACTCAGGTTAACCTTTTCCGGATCAAGCCCAACCATAAAAGGCCCAAGGATAATTTCTCCCTTCCGCCTTAAAATATCGACCCGCACTCCTTCAATCTCTTTCCTTTTTATCTTATACCTGGCAGTAACTTCCATTGAGATATAAAACCACAAAAAGACAGCTAAAATCAAAGCAGTAATTTTCAAGCCGGGATTATTAAGAAACCATTTCTTCATCAAGTTCATCCTCTTCGTGTTCGTCCATATGGCGTCCAATTGAACTTACGCGTCCTTCCAGTCCATAGAGTTTATTTAGAGATTTTCTCAAGCCTTTCTCGTCCAGATTGCGTATTAACTTACCTGAAACGGCCAGCGAAACCGATCCTGTTTCTTCGCTGACAACCACTACAACAGCATCGGTTTCCTGCGACAACCCCAGGGCCGCCCTGTGCCTTGTGCCCAGAGTCTTGCTTATCTTCGGATTTTCAATTAGAGGGAAGAGACAGCCTGCTGCCTGAATACGGCCATTCCTTATAATTATACCTCCGTCGTGAAGGGGCGCGTGGGGCACAAAAATAGTGTTGATAATTTCACTTGATACCCTGCTTGCCAAAACAACACCGCTTTCTATATATGTCCGCAAGCCTATTTCTCTTTCCAGGCCAATAAGGGCACCCGTCTTCTTGCCGGAAAGAATAATCACCGCTTTAATTATTTCATCGATGACTTTGCGGTACTCTTTTGAAAACACCCCAAAAAAGGGATTTTGCCCCAAGCGCGCGAGTCCTCTTCTTAACTCAGGCTGAAAAATTATTAAAAAAGCGATAACCGCGATACCAAATGCCCGAAATAGAATCCAGTTGATAACCACCAAATCTAAAATCTGACTCAAGAAAAAAGTTATCATTAAAATAAAAAGGCCCTTTAAGACCTGAACTGTCCTGGTACCTTTTATAAACAGCAAAAGCATATAAACCACGTACCAGAGTATGGCAATTTCTAATAAGGGTGATGTTAACTCCCAAATTTTTAAAACGGTTTCACTCATTATTGGTTACGCCCTTTTTATAGATTCCGTCATTATAAGCATCTGCTTTATCTGTTTTACATCGTGAACTCTTACAATATGAGCCCCCTGCATAATAGAGTAAGTAACAGTAGCGGCTGTTCCCAAAAGCCGCTCGCCAACAGGTAGTTTTAAAATATTTCCAATCAGAGACTTTCTTGAGGTACCCACCATAATGGGAAGACCCAAACTTTTAAGCTCCGACAGGTTTTTTAATATCTTCAGATTATGCTCCGTTGTTTTCCCAAAACCTACACCCGGATCAATTACAATTTGCTCCTTCATGACCCCGGCGCCTAAAGCCTCATTGACGCTCTCCGCTAAACCGTTAATAATATCCTGCATCAGGCATTTATATTCCGGCTTTTTCTGCATAGTCCGAGGGGTGCCTTTTGAATGCGTAAGAACCAGCCCCGCCTTAAAACGGACAGCCAGTTCAGCTATAGCGCTATCCTTCT
>DAOVNW010000103.1 GCA_030630095.1 Candidatus Omnitrophota bacterium | reverse complement strand
GCATCGCCATACCATTCGCCCATTATTAAACCGCAGTTCAGCCTGGAGCCGGCGCGGTAATATTCTACGCCGTCAAGGAAAAACTTGTCGCCCGTAATCCTGACCATCTTGCCGCCTTCTCCAAGAGTAAACTGGAGGCTGGCAATGCCAATCTTGTTAAGTTCCGCGAGAATGGTATCTATCTCGAGTGTCCAGCTTGCCCCTTCTATACCTTCAAAGGTTATTTTTTCTGATTTACCGTCTATACTAACTCCGCTCGCGGCCTGGCTTACGCCGGAAGTTATCACATTGGCTGTCCCAAGTTTAAGATTAACCGCCTCTTCCGTGCCGGTAATGTCTATGGTAACCGGTTTACCTTCAGCGGTTATGGTAAAGCGGGGGTCTTCAAGCATATCCGGTTCAAACTCATAATAGTAAAAGTTGTCCTGCAGAACAGGTTCTGCTGCTTCAGCTAAATAGCCGACATATCCATCGTCTACCAATGATTTTAAGGCCTGGTTGGTGAGAAAATCCTCTCCCGGGTTAAGGCGGCCCGCGGGGGTTGGCTCCATAAGCAAAAAATGGGCGGCAACCTGTTTTAAAGTGTCCTGATTGAATTTATAGGCTTTCAGTATCAGGGCCCTGGCGGCTTCAATGTCTCCTTCTAACGGGGTTCGGGAAACTTTGTCGGAATAGACTTTTAAGGTGTCAATCTTCAGAGTTTCTTTGTCGGCGGAGAGCAAGAAGGAAATTCTGCCAAGCAGGGAATGTTTGTAGTACATCCTGACGCCTTCAGGATAATAGACAAAATAAAACGGAGACGTTCCCAATTCGTCGAGGAATAGAGTAAAAGGCGAATGAAAAAGCGGGTCTCTGCCTCCGCCGCTTGTATGATGAAGGGTAACATCTATCCTTCTTTCCAAATTAAGGTATCCATTTGGAAGATAAAAGAGGTTCCGGCCATTGCAATACCTTTCTTTAAATATCTTTCTTAATATAACATTGTTGCCGTTTATTTTCATCTTTCCGTCTTTTAAAAATTCAAGTTTAGTAAGCAGTGTTGATTTTGGAGACGGGAAATAATCTCCATAGACATAAGCAGTGCCTGTTTCAGAGCCTACCACAAGGGCGCCGCCCCTGACTTCATCGGTTATGGCTGTTCCGGCGGACATACCGCAATCTATGGCAAATATCCTTTTACGGCCATTGACCGGTTCTCCTACCATATCTATTTCATTCCACAATTTCCCGGTGATATTGTTGGCATGGCCGATAACGATATAATTCAATTCAAGTTTGGCAATGATGTCTTCCAGCAGGATATCGTTATATATCCAGTTTTCCGGGTACTCTCTGATTATAGGATAGAATAAATCGTTATTAATGCCTGCTTCATTAGTGAATTTTTGATATGTCTCAAGCCTGTTTTCTGACTCCATAATATTCCAGGCTTGTTCGCTTATGCCGGCGTGCATAAAAAGGTATCTGCCGCCGTTAGTCAACGTAACATCAGCCATGAGCGGCAGTTCCCGCATCCATTTAAGGTATTGGGCTGCCTGATAATTTATCTTTTCTAATTCATCAATCGGGGTTTTGTCTAATAACTGTGACAAGGAAGCTCTTTCGCCTGAAGGGCTGGATTTTTCAAGTATGGAATGCACTAACGGTATCTCCTCATCTGTAAATCCAAGTTGTTTCAGGGTTTCGTCAGCTTCTATGCCGAAGTTTTCAGGAAAACAATTTTCTTCATACCTTACCGGGTTCATCTCGAGAAGCATCGCTTCGTGGTTACCCATAAGAGAGACGACATCCGTCTGTTTTTCAAGCTCCATGATAAGGCTTATTACCTCTTTGGACATAGCGCCCTTGTCAATATAATCACCTAAAAAGAGAAGCAGGACATCGCCGCCTGTATAGGCATAGACATCCGTCCCTACCTGAAAAACATTTGCCGCGCCAATTGTTCCGCCTTCTTCCATTACCCCGGAGTTCATAAGTGTACTCGCGAATTGTTTATACCCTCCGTGCATGTCTGAGATGGAAACGAATTTATTTATGCCTTCTCTAAAAACAACGTTTGCCCGCATACTCATAAAATCATCTACAGGCGTATAATTATCCAGGCAGTGGTATAGATAATCATCAATAAAGGCGGTAGTCTTAATATTCCCCCAGCCAAGCTGCTGATACTTAAGAGCACGAGTAAAGTATTCGTGAGTGGCTATAGCTGAAGAAGTAAAATTCAGGCCAAAACCTATACCTTTAAAAGACTGGATTAAATATAAGGAACCGCCTGGTATATATTCATTAACCGCGTTAGCCATGGCGTAAAACAGGCCGAAGCTATAGCCTGTTATCTTATAGTTGGCCATATCGGCGGAGAAGATGTCATCCAGGAGTAAGAACCTTTTTATTACGTCCGCCTGGGCGTGGCCTTCAAGCATTAAATCCACGTCATCTCTCGCCGGCAAAGCGGTAGTCGGAACCGGAGGATTTTGAGCTCTCGCTTTTAGGTCAAGCCTGTAATAATCCCTGCCATGCGTTAACTCATGGAGATAAGTCCCCAAACCCGCCCAGGATATGGTGTTTGTGCTCAGAAGGTACAAGCCGGTTGCCGATTTAATGTCATGATTAAAACAGGCTTCAGCGAGTTCTATATAATCCGTTTCCCTCAAGCACAGCTTAGTTACAGGCTGGAGTGTCTTTTTAAGTTCATCGTCTCCGGCAATCGTTACACCAAGAAGGAAGATATCAAAAAAATCGCTGCTGCCGAAAAGCGGATCTCTCATTGAAAGAACCTGAAATATCTTCTTGGGCGTAAGGCTGTATCCTTTGGCGGTGGTTATGGGATAGTTATCAAGAAGGTTATTAAGTTTAGTTAACTTGACTGTCTCTGAATCACCTTTGTCTACCAGTCCCACAACAGCCATCATATCCCAGTCTAACTCGTTGAGTTTCGCGCCGTGATTTAAAACGGATCTTATAAGATCTCTTATCTGTTCTTCTGAATATGCCCGAATCTCGCCTACATGGGCCTCTTCACCTAAGGCGGCGTCTATAATCGCGTAGAATTGTTCATAATCGGATACGCTGACAAGCTGAGCGGGGAAGGTACGCGGTGTACCGTCTATGGTTATGGTTTTGCCGAGGAGCTTACTTGTTAGATAATCGTCTCTGAATTGGGCATAGCCTTCGTCGGTTAGTTCATAGTTTAACGATTTAAGAAGTTCGTCCAGGGTAACAATACCGTCGTTGGCAAGCTGGGTTAAGTAGTTATTTATCTGTGAAGCGTACGCGCTGGTTAAGGCGGCTTCTTCGAGATAGGTTATGTCTAATATATCTACAATTGCTTCAAATAGAATCTCAGGAGATTCTATTAATCTGGGAACCTCGGCAAAATAATAATCAACAAACTCTCCCATATTATCAACTTCGTTAATATGATAAAAGTCTAAAAATAGAGCGCGGCGATAATCTTCTATCTCTTCAATAAGCATCAACTTGGGATAATCAGAAATACATTTAATGTATGTCGCGTCTTTTACTATAAGAGGCTCTAAAGTAGCCTTGTATAATTTACAATAGGCCTCCGCTTCCGCTTTTAGTATAGCTTTATACTCTTCGGATGTTACATCAAGATACGGAATTGCTTCCCAGGCAAAGGCGCCTCCTTCTATGTATTGTTCAATGATGACGTTTTGATTTAGTATAGCTTCAGAAGAATCTACAACGTCTATCTGAGGAAGTTCGCCATAGCGGGTAAGCCCTAAGGCAGGGTCACGTTCCAAAACAATTTCTTTAAAGATATCAAACCAGTCTTTGGCTGGTTCACCGACATGGCTAACACCAAGAGCAATCGATTTTGTTCCTTTATTAGTGTCAAGTGTAATAGTGTAGGACTTGCGAAAACAGTTACTGCGCCAAAAACAGCCTGTTATTTTATTTACAACTACTGTTTCCTCTTCACCCGGGAATAAAGCATGCATAGCTTCATTATATAAGCCAAAGTCGCCTTCTAAAAGAGTCTTCTGGATAGTCCTGCGAATAAGCAATTTATTATAGACATTGACATCTTCCGCCTGCGTCTCTATCCAGTTTATTTCTCTTCCTTCTTTGATAAGGGTTTTTATTTCAGTTACCAGTTCGGGGCAAATACCATTTAATTCATCAAATAACGCGTAAGCTTCAGCGTCAGTCATTCCGTCAAGCTTCATCGCGTCGTAAAAACCAAGAAGGCCTTGTATCTTATCAGGAGTAATAGAAAAAACAGCGGCCATATTTGTTTCAACAAGGGTTAGACCTGTCAGATATAGTGTTGTCAGAGACCCTGAAGACCCCGTGCTCATATCAAAATCATATAACTTAGACCTGTAGATACCATCAATCCCTTTGGAATACATATCATTAGAAGGGCGCAAATCTATTATTACTATTCCGCCCGCGGCTTCTGTAGCTTTCCATATCATATAAAGCGTTGAAGCTAATCTACGATAACAAAGATTGGCAATTCCAGGTTCAGGTACCCCTTGCTCAGTT
>DAOVNW010000032.1 GCA_030630095.1 Candidatus Omnitrophota bacterium | reverse complement strand
TTTTTCTTGATTGCTTTCTATTTGACTTTTGAGTTTGTTTGTGTTACTTTGTGAGCTGATGGAGAAGATGATATGGACGTGAAATATACAGCTGAACTCGCGAAAATCCGGTTAAATCAGGAGCAGGTTGATAAGCTTGGCTCCGAACTTAGCGATATCCTTTCTTTTTTTAAAAATCTCAAAGAAGTTGACACGAAAGGCGTTGAACCTTTAAGCCATGTGCTTGCTTTAAAGAACGTGTTTCGTGATGACATAGTTAAGCCCTCTCTTAAGAAAGAAGATGTTTTGAAAAACGCTCCCCAAAAAGACACTCATTATATTAAAGTCCCAAGGGTGATTAAAGGATGAAGCTATACGAGCTTAGCGCGGCCAGGCTTATCAGCCTTTTGGAGGCGGGTGAAATAAAAGTTTCTGAAATTCAGGAGTCTGTTCAAAAAAGAATCGATGAAGTTGAAAATAGGGTGCATGCTTACGCGACTCTTGATAGGAATAAAGAAACCGATCCGTCCGAATCTGCCGGGGGCGAAAGTGTTTTAGATTTAAAAGGTATTCCTGTAGCCGTAAAGGATAATATCTGTACAAAAGGAGTGCCAACTACCTGTTCTTCCAGAATTCTTGAAGGATTTAATCCGCCTTATGACGCTGCTGTCATCAGCAGGCTGAAAAAAGCTAACGCCTTTTTATTGGGAAAGACCAATATGGATGAATTTGCTTTTGGTTCATCCTGCGAAACATCCTGCTACGGGCCTACACATAACCCTTGGGATCTATCCAGAATTCCCGGCGGCTCAAGCGGCGGTTCGGCGGCGGCTGTGGCTAGTGGTGAGGCTATTCTGGCTTTAGGCTCTGACACCGGAGGCTCTATCAGACAGCCGGCGGCTATGTGCGGCGTGGTAGGATTAAAACCCACTTATGGCAGGGTGTCCCGCTACGGCCTGATTGCCTTTGCCTCAAGCCTGGATCAGATAGGCACCATAACCAAAACGGTTGAAGACTCAGCCCTTTTAATGAATGTTATCGCGGGCGGGGACGAGAAGGATTCTACCTGCTCCAATGAAGATATTCCTGACTTTACCAAATCTTTAGAAGGCGGGATTAAGGACTTAATAATCGGAGTACCGGATGAATACTTTGTGGAAGGGCTTGATAAAGAGGTCGAGGAGGCGGTGAATGAAGCTATAAAACTGCTCTCGGGCCTGGGAGCCAGGGTAGAAAGAGTTTCCCTGCCGCACACCAAGTATGCGGTCAGTACTTACTATCTTATAGCTCCGGCAGAGGCCAGTTCCAATCTGGCTCGCTTTGACGGAGTCCAGTACGGCCTGAGGCGGGAGGCCGAAGACATTACAGATATGTATAAAATAACGAGAGCGTCAGGTTTTGGAGAAGAGGTCATACGCCGGATAATTCTCGGGACATACTCTTTGAGCAGTGGATATTATGAGGACTATTACCTAAAGGCTCAGAAGGTAAGGGCCGTAATAGCCGGCGAATTTAAAGAAGCCTTTAAAAAGGTGGATTGTCTTATTACTCCGACCTCGCCGACGACGGCCTTTAAAATAGGTGAGAAGATAGAAGATCCTTTAAAAATGTATCTTTCTGATGTATTTACAATTCCGGCTAATCTGGCAGGTTTGCCGGCTATGTCGGTTCCTTGTGGTTTTTGCGGGAATAGCCTGCCTATCGGAATGCAGATTTTAGCAAAACCTTTTGGCGAGGAAACAATATTTAAAACCGCCTACGCCTATCAGGAAAACAGTCAGTGGCATAAAAGGAAGCCGTCTCTATGAAGTATAAAACGGTTATTGGCTTAGAAGTTCACGTGCAGTTATTATCCAAAACCAAAATATTTTGTTCGTGCGGTACTGCTTTTGGCAAAGAGCCCAACAGTCAGACCTGTCCATCCTGCCTGGGTTTGCCCGGGTCACTGCCGGTTTTTAATATTGAGGTGCTGGCTTTAAGTTTAAAGGCCGCCCTCGTTCTCCACTGCCGGATACAGAGAGTTATGAGGTTTGACAGGAAGAACTATTTTTATCCCGATTTGCCGAAGGCCTACCAGATTTCTCAATATGACATGCCTCTAGCTCAAGGCGGCTGGCTTGAGATAATGGATGACGGCCGCTTAAAGCGTATCGGTATAACCAGGGTGCACCTGGAAGAAGATGCCGGTAAGCTTATTCATACCGCTGCGGAAAGCCTGGTAGACTTTAATCGCTGCGGCACTCCTCTGATAGAGATAGTATCAGAACCGGATATAAACAGTCCCGATGAAGCTTATCGGTATCTCACGAAGCTTAAAAGTATCTTAACTTATCTCGAGGTTTCCGACTGTAATATGCAGGAGGGGAGCCTGCGTTGTGATGCCAACATATCTCTTTGTCCGGCCGGCTCAGCTGAATTAGGAGCTAAGGCTGAAGTAAAGAATTTAAACTCTTTTAAAGCCGTTAGAGACGCGCTTAAATATGAAGCCGGGCGTCAAAAGAGACTTCTGGAGGAAGGTGAAAGAATTACCCAGGAGACCCGCTTGTGGGAAGAGAATAAAAAGGTAACTCTTTCGATGAGGTCAAAAGAAGAGGCTCACGACTATAGATATTTTCCGGAACCCGACCTGCCGATTTTCGAGATTAATGAAGAAGATATAGAAAAGGCGAAATGCTCCCTGCCGGAGTTGGCTGATGAAAGAAAGAGTAGATTTGTAGAGCAATACAGCCTTTCTGACTACGATGCCGGCATTCTTACTTCGGCTAAGCCTCTGGCTGATTACTACGAAAAGTGTCTTGTAATTTTTGCTGAGCCGAAAGAAGTCGCCAACTGGTTAGCGGGGCCGGTTATGGCGGAGCTGAACGCGAGAAACGAAAACTTTTCTTCGATTAAGCTCAAGCCGGAAGAGCTGGTTGAGATGATTAAGCTGGTAAGAGGCGGTAAAATTAATTCCAAAGCGGCCAAAGAAGTCGTCCTGCCCGAAATTATAGAAGGCGGGAAAAAGGCAGCAGATATTTTAAAAGAGAAAAACATTAGTCAGGTTTCGGATGAAGAAGAGATAGGTAAAATTGTTGATGAGGTAATCAGGCGAAACGAAAAATCAGTAAATGACTTCAAAGAAGGTAAAAAAAATGCTATAATGTACTTGGTAGGCCAGGTAATGAAAGGCAGTAAAGGCTGCGCCAACCCTAAGAAAGTAAAAGAGATTTTAGAAGAAAGGTTAAACAAATGAAGAAGCGTAGGATTTTATTGTGGATAATTATGGCCGGCCTTATTACCGGCCTGGGTTTGGGCAGCGGCGTTTGTTTTCAGAAGAGCGAAAAGGAGAAGGAGCTTTATAGCTCTTTGGAACTTTTTTCTCACGCCCTGTCAATGATACAGTCTAAGTATGTCGAGGAAATTGATTCAAAGGATTTAATTTACGGAGCTTTGAAGGGGATGCTTTATTCACTTGATCCTTATAGCCAGTTTTTAGATCCGGATTCGTATAAGGATATGCAGGTTCACACGGAAGGAAAGTTCGGCGGGCTGGGAATCGAGATAGCTATTAAAGATAATCTTCTGACTATAATTACGCCTATACACGGCACACCGGCGGATAAAGCCGGAGTCAAAGCGGGTGACAGGATAATAAAAATTGACGGTGAGAGTAGTGAGGGAATAACCCTGCTGGATTCGGTTAAGAAGTTAAGAGGTGAACCGGGGACAGAGGTAAAGCTGACCATATTTAGAGAAAAGGCGGGTAAGGTTTTAGAGATCAGTATTATCCGTGACATTATAAAAATCGAGAGCCTGAAGGGGCAGAGGATTCTTGAAAACAACATTGGTTATATAAGACTGGTTGAGTTTCAGGAAGAGAGCTCCGTGGAGTTTGAAAAAGTCATCATTGAATTGAAAAAAGAAGGCATGGATGCCTTGATTCTGGATTTGAGGAACAATCCCGGGGGGCTTTTGGACAGCGCGGTTAACATAGCCGATATGTTTGTGCCCAAAAATAAACTTTTAGTTACCACCAAAGGCAGAGAAGGAGAGCAGTCCTACACCTTTAAATCAAGGAGAAAACCTCTTTTGGCGGAAGAGGTACCTATAGTGGTTATGGTCAATCAGGGTTCTGCCAGCGGAGCTGAGATTTTAGCGGCTGTTTTGCAGGATTATAAAAGAGCGGTTCTTATAGGACAAAAAACCTTTGGTAAGGGTTCTGTGCAGACGATTATACCTTTAGTTGACGGGTCTGCTTTAAGAATTACTACGAGCAAATACTTCCTGCCCAGCGGGCGTTCCATACATGAAAAGGGGATTATGCCCGATGTGGTGGTTGAAGATAAGCTTATGGAAATGAACGCGGAAGAAAAGTCAAAGGTTTTCTTTGACGAAGTGGAAAGAAAAGAAAACGGAGAAATCGCGGCTGAAGAAACTGAAGCGTATGATTATCAGCTGAAGAGAGCGATTGATCTGATCAAGGGATTAAGGGTTTATTCTGAAAGACGTTATAATGATGAAGAATGAACTAAAAAGATGTTGATTTTAGGTATTGAGACTTCCTGTGACGAGACCGCGGCTTCTGTAGTAAAAGACGGCAGGGAAATTCTTTCTAATATTATTTTATCGAGTATTGATTTACATAAAAAGTTTGGGGGAATAATTCCCGAAATAGCGCATAGATTTCATCTGAAGTTTATTCGGCAAGTTGTCGAAAAAGCTTTGGATGAAGCTAATGTTTCCCTGAAAAGGATAGATGCTGTAGCTGTTACCTATGGGCCGGGCCTTATGGGGGCGCTGTTGGTAGGAGTTTCATACGCTAAATCTTTGTCTTTCGCTTTAGATAAGCCCTTAATTGAAGTAAATCACCTGCAGGCGCATATTTACGCGCCTTTAATGACGCGGGATGTTAACTTTCCTTTTGTAGGGTTAGTAGTTTCCGGGGGGCATACTCTGCTGGTATTAGTGAAAGACTTTAATAGTTACTGGCTTATAGGAGAGACTCAGGATGACGCGGCCGGAGAGGCATTTGACAAAGTAGCTAAGATGCTTAGTCTCGGATATCCGGGAGGGCCGGTTATAGACAGGTTATCAAAGGGCAGGGGGGGTCGAGGAATTGACTTCCCGCGAGCATATTTAGGCAGAGACTCCTTTGATTTTAGTTTTAGCGGCCTTAAAACCTCGGTTTTGTATTGTATCAAAAAAAAATTGAAACAGGGAAAGCTTAGCAGGCAGGACAAGGTTAACATTGCCAGCGGCTTTCAGGAATCGGTGGTTGATGTTTTAGTTGACAAAAGTATAGCTGCCTGCGAAAAAAACAAAGTTGGCGCTCTTGTAGTTGGCGGAGGAGTAAGCCGCAACTCAAGGCTCAAAGAGCGTCTTTTGGAAAAAGCCGGGCGGAGCGGCGTCAGAGTGTGTTTTCCCGCCGGTGAGTTGTGCCTTGATAACGCGGCTATGATAAGCGGCCTGGCTTACCGGAAGTACAAAAAGAATTTAATCTCTGATTTGTGTTTAGTTCCAAAATCAGATTTAAGAATTTAAGGAGAAAAATGGGAGATATAAAGACTATTGTTTGCCGTTTGATTTTAACTATGGTGCTTAGCGGATTGATAGGAGTAGAAAGAGAAACACACGGACGCGCGGCCGGCCTGCGAACGCATATTTTAGTTGGTGTTAGTTCTACCCTTATACTGCTCACTTCAATATATATGGCTGAGACCGCTATTGGAGGAGCCTCAATTGACCCCGGCAGAGTAGCGGCTGGTGTAATTACAGGCATTGGATTTATAGGCGCCGGTACCATTATAAGATTTCGCGCCTCGGTTAAAGGATTGACGACAGCGGCGGGTTTATGGGCAACGGCAGGTGTGGGCCTCGCGGTCGGCTGCGGTTTTTATACAGGCGCCTTCGCGGCCACTTTTTTAATATTGTTTTCCCTGGTTTTCCTGGGCCGGTTTGAAAAGAGGGTAATTAAGAAGATCAGATACGGGTCTCTTGAAGTAAAAACATCTGTCAGCGCCGAACAGTTTAAACAAATAAGGGCTATTCTTTCTGATTATAAGGTTCGCATAAAAGATTTGGAAATAGATAAACTGGAGGAGCCTGAAATGATAAAATTAATTGTTGATGTAGAATTATCCGGCGGGCGGGAGGATGAACAGATAATTAATGATCTGATGAAGATTGAAGGAGTGCGGAAAGCCGCTTGGTTTAAAAAGGAGAGGGAGGTGAAGGAAAATGTTTAAGCATCCGAAAAAAGATACAGATGAAGACAGGCACAATGTTCTTGACATGGATGCCAGTATGCAAGGGAGCTTAGTGTTTAAAGACCATGTAGATTTAAAGATTAGCGGCAAGTTTGAAGGAAGTCTGGAGGTTAAAGGCAGTCTGACTGTCGGAGAGATGGCGGTAGTCAACGCGGAAATAAAAGGCGAGGAGATTACCATTTCAGGGAAAGTGGTGGGTGACATTAGCGCTACCTCCAGATTGAGCCTTACGGGAACGGCCAGAATAATAGGTGACATTACCACGCCGGTTTTGGAGGTGCAGGAAGGGGCGGTTTTGCAGGGCAGCTGCCAAATGCTTACTCAAGGGCAAAAAGCCGGCAGCCTCAAAAAGCAGATTCTTAACCGCCAGCAGCTCGCGGAATATCTGGAGGTGGGCTTGAATGAGGTTGATGAATGGATTAAAAATCACAAGATTCCCGCCTTTAAGGAAAATAACGAATGGAAGTTTGATAAGGCCAAGATAGATGCCTGGGTAGCCACGGAAAAGATTAAATAGGCCGGCGGGGAGTCAAAACGGTTTAATTTTTTGATGTAAGGAAAAAAGAGAATGCAGGAAAAACTGTTGAGCTTAAAGGCGGCAGCTGATTATCTAGGAATATCCGAAAAGAAGCTCAAGGAGCTTTCTGATTATGGAGTCATACCGGCATATAGAGTTGCCGGTATCTATTTGCGTTTTAGAAGAAGCCAGCTTCTGAATCTCAAAGACAAGATATCCGGCATACAAGTTCAATACACCAAATACCAACAGGCGCGGGCCGCCTATGAAGAAAAGACACCTTATGGTTTAGGTGACAGGCTTAAAGATTTTTGGTACTTTTACGATTTCTATATTATCAGCCTGCTTCTTATCGTCATCATTTTAGTGATAATATTTCGCTATAATTTATGACTTAGCGGCAGCTACTCAAATAGTATAAAAAGATAAATTTTTTATGGGCCTTGAAACAATTTTTTTAATTATAGCTGTTGTCCTGGGATTTTATATGGCCTGGAACATAGGCGCCAATGATATGGCTAATTCTATGGCCAGCGCTGTCGGGGCTAAGGCTATTACGCTGAAACAAGCCGTTATAATTAGCGGCATCCTCTGTTTTATCGGAGCCACATTTATTGGAGGGAGCGTAACAGACACCATTAAAAAAGGCATTATTGATCCGGCTTGTGTCGGCGACTTAGAAGTTATGATTAAGGGCCTCCTGGCTACGCTTTTGGCTGCCAGCGCCTGGATTACTTTTGCTACCTGGCGCGCCTGGCCGGTTTCAACAACTCACTCGATAGTAGGCGCCCTGGTTGGTTTTGGGGTATTTTCTGCCGGGATTAATTCGATAAACTGGAATAAGTTAACCGGTGTAGCAATCAGCTGGGTTACCTCTCCTTTTTTCGCGGGAGTGCTGGCCTATCATATTTTTAAAATCATCTATAGGTATATACTGAGTGTTGATGAAAGCGAGAAGGCAGCGGTAAAGATTGGCCCTATGTTTGTAGGGCTTACCTTTTTCCTGATGATAATCTCTCTTTTTCTAAAAAGTCCTCTGGGAAGAGTGTTAGAGCTGGCCTTGTGGCAAAGTTTTTTTATTGCCGCCTTAGGAGGAGTTGTCAGCTTGATAGGCGGGCATTATTTTATAAAGAGGGCTGTGAAGGCGGGCAGAAAGGTAGAAGATATCTTTAAAGTACTGCAGATTATGACTTCCTGTTATATCGCCTTTTCCATCGGGGCCAACGACGTAGCCAATGCCGTAGGGCCTGTCGCGGGTATCTTTTCTATTTTAAAAAATAATACCTTAGGGGCTAAGGTTGAGGTGCCGGTAACTCTTCTGGCTATGGGCGGCGTGGGCATAGCAATCGGTATGTCTACATGGGGCTATAGAGTTATTTCTACGGTAGGAAGCAAGATTACGGAACTAACTAACTCAAGGGGTTTTTCGATAGATTTTTC
The DNA here is from genome assembly GCA_030630095.1 of Candidatus Omnitrophota bacterium. GTDB lineage: Bacteria > Omnitrophota > Gorgyraeia > JAGLLT01 > JAGLLT01 > JAGLLT01. The sequence goes on along the minus strand of DAOVNW010000032.1, from coordinate 504 downwards.
GGCGGCAACAAGTGTTCTTCTGGCTTCTAAGCTGGGTATGCCGGTTTCTACCACTCACGCGGTTATCGGAGCGGTTTGCGGTGTCGGTTTAGCCAGGGGCCTTGACGCGGTGGATTTCAGGGTTGTTAAGAAAATAATTATCTCATGGGTAGTTACCATACCGGCTTCAGCCGTAATGTGCGTTTTATTCTTTAAACTCTTTACCTGGCTTTTTTAAATAAATGATAAAAGCTTATAAAGTCCCCTTGCTTAAACAAAGGTAAAGTTCTTCCCCGTGGAATTCGGAGAATTCCCGGGACTAAGTCCTCGGAATTTCACAGTGTGAAATTCCAGAGGGTTTGATAATTTACCTTTAAGCTTCGGAGTTAATGTACATTAAATGCTTCCGTCTCGAAAGATGTCACAAAATTCTCTTTGACAATTTTGCGACTCTCGGCGGAATTAATTCGGGCAGATCTTTTACACCAACTTCGTTGTTGTAAAAGATGCCCTCAGTAAGGAGGT
>DAOVNW010000070.1 GCA_030630095.1 Candidatus Omnitrophota bacterium | reverse complement strand
AGTAAACGATGGACAGCTTAATATCAGGGCGGTAAGAAGAATGGGCGAGCCGGTTATATCCTTTATAGAGATTGAACCGGCGAGAGCCAAATTGCGGAGGCCGGCGAGAGTTGGCGGTTTAAAGATAGACGCGCGCGAGGACAGGCTTTATCTTTTTTGGGACGCCGCAAAGAGAAATGATATCATTGGATACAATATCTATAAAATAACGGGTTCGGAAAGAAGGGCTGAAAAAATCAATGAAACTCTGGTAGGCATCGAGATGTTTAAGGATACGGACGTCGAAGCGGGCGGGGAATATTCTTATTTGGTTTCGGCGGTTAGCGCCTCGTTAAAAGAAGGAAGAAGGTCAAGGCCGGTATCTGTGTTGGTTAGAAAGCTTACGGATGATGACCTGCTGGATATAATTCAGAAAGCGTGTTTTAAATTTTTCTGGGATGAGGCCGATCAGGTTACAGGCCTTATAAAGGATAAGACGAGTGTTGATTTTGTGAGCACAGCCTCGGTGGGATTTGGGCTTTCCGCTCTGGTAGTTGGGGCGGAGAGAGAATATCTTAAAAAAGATATAATTGAAGAGAGAGTATATAATATTCTTAATGCCCTAAGCGGCAGTCCGAAGAAGTTCGGCCTTTTCTTTCACTATCTTGATTTTGATGCCATGCCTTCATCCAGCGGTTATGAGTCGGGTGTATCAAGCGTGGACTCCGGTATTTTGCTTATGGGGGTGATAACGGCCGGGGAGTATTTCGGAGGGAGAGTAAAAAAGGAAGCCGATAAGATAGTGGCGGAGGCAGATTGGAGTTCGTTTCTGGATAAGAGCCGAGGTTTGCTTTATATGGCCTGGGGGCCTGCCAACCTGGACAATATGACGGGGGACGGCAACTTTTACTGCGCGTGGGACCATGCCTCCGATGAAACTATTATATGTACGCTTCTTGGAATTTCTGCGCCCAAAGAGGAGCATAGAATTCAACCGGCAACCTTTTATAAATGGCGCCGGCCGCAGGGACGTTATCAACCTTTGACTGCCGGATATAGGCCTACGGATTTATTCGTATATAGTTGGAGCGGCTGTCTTTTTACCTATCAGTTTGCCCACTGCTGGGTGGATTTTAAAAGTCTGGGAAGAGATAACGGCCCGAAGTTAGGCGTGAACTCTCCCCGGATAGACTGGTATAAGAATGTCATAGAGGCCACAAAGGCGGCGCGGCTTTACTGTATTGACAGAAAAAAGAGATTCAGGACATTCGGGGAAGACAGTTGGGGGCTTACTGCCTGTGCCAGCAAAGAAGGCTATATAACTCCCGGAGCTATGCCCAAGGGTGATATGTGGGATGACCCTAAAGATGGTACCATTGCTCCTTATGGAGCCGGTTGTTCTCTGCCGTATCTTCCGGCTGAGGTAATGAGGGCGCTTTGGTACTATTATAACCTTAAAGACGAAAAAGGAGAGCGCCTTGTCTGGCAGGACGAGTATGAAGGCGGCTATGGCTTTTGGGACAGCTTTAATCTGGATAGCGGCTATGTGGCCAAGGTCGTCATAGGCATTGATCAGGGGCCGCTTATTCTCGCCATAGAGAACTATAGAAGCGGGCTTATTCAGGAAACATTTATGAAAAATAAGCATATACGGCGGGGCATTAACAGGATTGGGTTTGAAAATAAGCTTAGTATTGATTAAAAGTTATATAATTTAATAAACGGTTTGATGAAAGGCAGAAATTTATGAAAATAGAAGATATAACCGTATCCAGGGCAATCATTGAAACTTACACCCAGCGCTTACTGAATAATCTTGATGTCGATGTAGCTATAGTAGGCGGAGGGCCAGCGGGGCTATGCGCGGGGTACTACCTGGCTAAAAAGAAGTACAAGGTCGCTATGTTTGAAAAAAAACTTTCTATAGGCGGCGGTATGTGGGGCGGCGGCATTATGTTTAATCAGATTGTTGTTCAAACAGAGGGCAAGGAGATTTTGGATGAGATGGAAATACGTACTGTACGCTACAAGCCCGGTTATTACACGGCCGACGCGATAGAGACTGTAGCTGTACTGATTTCAAAGGCCGTTAAAGCGGGCCTTCAGGTTTTTAATCTGATGAGCGCTGAAGACATTATGGTAAGGAAGGATAGGGTCGTGGGATTGGTTATAAACTGGTCTCCGGTTGACTTAGCCGGCCTTCATGTAGACCCCATAGCCACTCAGGCAAAGTGCGTAGTTGACGCTACCGGGCATCCTTCGGAAGTCGCGCGCCTTTTACAGGATAAACAGGGCGTTAAGCTTTTAACTAAGACCGGAAAAGTTATGGGCGAAAAGTCTATGTGGGCTGAGATGGGAGAAAAGGCAATAATGAGTAATACAAAAAAAATATACCCCGGCCTCTATGTTGCCGGTATGGCAGCCAATGCTGTTTTCGGCGGCCAGCGTATGGGGCCTATTTTCGGAGGTATGCTGCTTTCCGGCCGGAAGGTGAGCCGTTTAATAGACTTTGATTTGCGGAGGAAAAAGAATGTTTAGAAAGATGTGCAGAGCTAAGATACACCGGGCCTTCATCACCAAAAAGGATTATGGGTATAAAGGAAGTATAGGGATATCCGGGGCTTTGCTTGAGGCCTCCGGTATTTTACCCAACGAGATGGTTCTGGTTCTTAATTACAACAATGGCCAAAGATTTGAAACCTACGTGATTGAAGAGAGAGAGGCGGGGGTAATCGCTCTCTACGGGCCGGCAGCCAAACTGGGTGAGATTGGCGATGAGTTGATAATCATCTCTTCTGTTTACGCGGATGAACAAGAAGCCAAAGAGATGCGGATGAAAATTGTAAAAGTAGATAAAGATAATAAAGTTATTAACTAAGCTATGGCAGAGAATTTTGTAGATAAAGATATAGTTATTATCGGAGCGGGGCCGGCAGGCCTGACGGCCGCTATTTATGCCCGGCGCGCGGGCCTGAATTTGATAATCCTTGAGGATAAACTTGCCGGCGGCCAACTTAATTTGACGAGTATTATAGAAAATTACCCCGGTTTTCCCCGAGGCATCAGCGGGGGGGAACTGGCTGAAAAAATGAAAGAGCAGGTTAACGCGGCCGGTGTAGAGATTACCGGGGCCGGCGCGGATGCTGTAATCGAAAAGGGCGGTATGTTTTTCGTGACTGCTTCAAAAGAGACGTATAGGGCAAAAGCTGTGATTGTTGCCACCGGAGCTGTGCCAAAAAGGCTGGGCATTAAAGGCGAGGAGGAGTTAACCGGCAAAGGTGTTTCTTTCTGCGCTGTCTGTGACGCGCCGCTATATAAAGATAAAGTGGTAGCGGCCGTTGGAGGTGGAGACACCGCCCTGGAGGAGGCGTTATTTTTAGCCGGCTTCGCGGCTAAGGTATATCTTATTCACCGGCGTGATGAATTTAGGGCGGAGCGGGTTCTCGTGAAGAGAATAAAGGATAATAAAAAGATTGAAGTTTTACACAGCTATATTCCTCTCGCGGTTACCGGCGGTACGCGGGTTGAAGGAGTAAGGCTTCAAAGCAAAAAGGACGGGAGTATTAAGGAGATTAGCATTGACGGCCTATTTGTCTTTGTTGGTTCTGAGCCTCAGGCGCGGATTATCAAGGCTCTGGTGGAAACGGATAAAGACGGATTTATCATTACCGATGAAAATATGCGGGCCGGTAAAAAAGGAATTTTTGTCGCCGGCGATGTACGAAAGAAAAAGATTAGACAGGTAGTCTTAGCCTGTTCGGAAGGGGCTCAGGCCGCCCTCTCGGCCGCTGGATACTTAAAAGATGGCGCCGAATTATAAGATGAAAATCGTTATTAAAGGATTTATAAAATCATCTCTTATAGATTGGGACGGAAAAATAGTATCTACTCTTTATGTGCCATATTGCAATATGCGCTGCCCCTTTTGCCACAATGGAGGCCTTTTGCTTAATCCGGAGGGATATCAAACTACACCTATTGATGAAATAAAAGATTTTTATAAGCAGCGTCAGGATTTTATGGACGGCATTTGCCTGACGGGCGGCGAACCCTGCCTTTATGAGGACGTATTGGACTTTATGGAGGAGTTTAAAGAAATAGGAGCCATGGTAAAACTCGATACAAATGGGACAAACCCCGGCATAATTGAGGAAGCTATCAGCAAAAGGATAGTTGACTATATAGCAATGGACATAAAAGCTCCGCTTGAATTTGACGCTTACAACAAAGCGTCAAAGTTACAATCAGAGAAACTATTTGAAAATGTTAAGGAGTCTATAAAAATTATTATGAGTTCTGATATCGATTATGAGTTTAGAACTACGGTGGTTCCTGTTTTGCACGATAAAGAAGATATCAAAAAGATAGCCGAATTTATTAGAGGCGCTAAAAAATACGCTTTGCAAAATTTTCAACCGGATGGTGTGCTGGATAAAAAGTTTCAGGAGATTAAGCCTTACAAAAAAGAAGTGCTTGAGAAAATCGCGGACGACATAAGAGGGAGCGTTGAAAACGTAATTGTCAGAGGCAGGGAGTAAGGAAAATGTCAGTTTACAAGATTGTTACTTACCCGGCGCCAATCTTAAGGATAAAGGCTAAAGTTGTTAAGAGTGTATCAGCCGGCCAGAGAGAGTTTTTAATGAATATGGCTGAGACAATGTACGATAATAAAGTTACCGTGGGCCTGGCAGCCGAACAGGTAAGCCTGGATGAAAAGCTGGTGGTTGTTGACGCCCGCGATAAAAACGGCCTTATAAAATTGATTAATCCGGTTATTAAAGAAAAAAAAGGTAAGATCGTTCTTATGGAGGAGGGCTGTATGAGTATGCCGGGAATTTCGGTAACGGTGCCGCGGTCCGAGAAGGTTACGGTAGAAGCAAAAGATGAAAGAGGGCGGGCGATTATCCTGGAGGCAGACGGCTTTTTAGCCCGCGTTATCCAGCATGAGATAGACCATTTAGACGGTAAACTTATTATAGATTATCTTAACCCCGCTAAAAAATTATTGGTTGAGTCGAAGTACAGGATTAAAAAAACTTTCAATAAAATGGGAAAGGGCGCTAAGTGAACTTCCTTGGTATAAACACCGCTATTACCTTAGACTTTACCTTTAAGCTGGTTGTAAGCGTCGTTCTCCTATTGAATTATTTTGAAAACAAGGATAAGATATTTATCTGGTGGTTTTTAGGATGGTTGTTTTTCGCCTTGCAGGCGTTTTGCGAACAACTTCTTTTAGGCCTCAACTATGAATATCTCTGGTTTTTACGGCATCTAATTTCAGCTCTTTCCGCGGTTTTTTTCTTCTCCGGCATATGTCTTTTAATAAAAAAGAAAAGATATGGTGTTTATTTAGTCCTTCTCGCGGTAACCGCTTTCCTGTCGGCCTTTGTAGGTATATATGTTTTTAATAGCTGGTTTTTATCAGCACTGTCCACCTCAATAATCAGCGGTTCGGCGTTTATTATTAGCGGCTGTTACTATTATAAAAACAGTATTGATAAGAAGTCGAGCTCTCATTTATTAATTACCCTGGGTTTTATCCTTAATGGAATTCACAACTTTGATTATCCCTTTTTAAGAGGGGTAGAGTGGTTTGCTCCCTTTGGATTTATACTGGGTGTGGTTTTTTCCATTATGTTTGGCCT
>DAOVNW010000062.1 GCA_030630095.1 Candidatus Omnitrophota bacterium | reverse complement strand
CCTAAGTAGAAAAATTTCGCCAAACCGGTTTGTTTATCAATGTAATGTTCTATATACGCTCTGGCTACAGAAGGAGTTTCTTCCGGCCTAAGTGATATACTGCGATTGGCGTTATCGGAAAAAGTGAACATTTCTTTTTGGACAATATCGGTTTCTTCGCCGATACTTCTTTTAAATAAAGAAGTACGTTCAATGATGGGGGTGCGAATTTCCTGATAACCGTAGCACTCAAATATTTGGCGGGCGGATTCCTCCAGGTGGCGCCACCTGTTTATTTCCGGAGACAATATGTCGTTTGTGCCTTTAAGGGATTTGATTTTCATATGGGGCGTTTTAGTGTAGATTAACCGTAGTTTTTAGTATTAAAACCGTTTATATTAAAAACAAATAGCTACTTAATCATTTTTTTCATTACTAAACCGGGTTTAAATATAACCACCTTTTTGGGCGGAACCGGAACAACTTCGCCCGTTCGGGGATTTCTTCCTGTTCTTCCCCGCCTTTGCTTTATTTTAAAGACACCGAAATTACGCAGTTCTACTTTTTTGCCTTCTTGCAGATTTTCAATGATGCATTGAAGTATCTTTTGCACTACCCTTTTGACGTCAATTTGTTTGATTTTGGTTTCACTTGCTATCCTTAAGACAATGTCTTTTTTTGTCATCTGCTATCCCCCCATTTTTCTAACCCTTTATGTTTCTAAGAGTAATATATCATATTGGAAGTAAATATGTCAAGCGCAAACTTCAATAAATACGGCATCTTGGCCGACCAATTTCTCTATACGGTTAATCAGGGTTTCATCAGCCCTAACCTTTATATCAGAGTTGATCAGTATTTTTTGATTTTTGCCTTGGGGACTTATGAAGTTCAAATAAACCGGAGTTTTTCCCGGATGTACTGCCAGCACTTCCTTTAGCTCTTTTAATGTTTTTTCTTCCAGGCCCGCGGTCAGAAGTTTAATTTCGAGGCTTGAGGTATATTTGGTTCTGGCTTCTTTTATGGAAGTAATCTCTTCAGCGATAATCTTGGGAGTCTCTTCACGTAAATTCAACTTGCCTTTAATAAAAACAATCGCGTCAATCTTTATAAAATTTGAACATTTTGCGTATGACCTGGGGAAAACAAGCACATCAGTCTGGCCGCTTAGGTCTTCGAGCCTGACAATGGCCATTTTTTCGCCCTTTTTCTTGGTAACCGTTTGCTTTATTTTAGCGATTACTCCCGCGATGGTTATTTCACTTCCGTTCGTACCTTCGGCTAAACGTGATATTTGTAGTTTTGAGAAGAACTTAAGAGTTTTTTCGTATTTTGCCAGTGGATGTCCGGTTATATAAAAGCCTAACATATCCTTTTCAAAGGCCAGTAGCTGATTTTCCGGCCATTCATCAATTTGCGGTATTTCTTTAAAGGTCTCTCCAAAACCCCCCTCCTCTTGAGGCCCGTCCAGGAAAGAAAGTTGGCCGTTGGCCTTATCCTTTTGTATACTGCAAGCTGCTGCCATAACTTTATCCAGTATTGCCGTTAGCTGTGACCGGTAGAGATTGAAGCTGCTAAAAGCATCGCATTTAATCAGGCTTTCAAGTACTCTTCTGTTAACCAGCCTTGAATCAATCCGTTTGCATAAGTCATACAAAGACTTGAAATTACCTTTTTTTAACCTCGCCTTTATTATTGAATCTATGGCTCCTTCGCCGACATTTTTCACAGCGGATAGGCCGAAACGTATAGCCTTTTTTCCCTTTATTACCGTAAACTCAGAGAAGCTTTCGTTTACATTGGGAGGAAGTATTTCAATACCGAGCTTTTTAGAGTCTTCAATGTAGAGAGCTATCTTATCCATATCATTTTTTTCACTGCTTAAAAGAGCGGTCATAAATTCCACAGGGTAATTTGCTTTAAGGTAAGCTGTTTGGTAAGCTATAGCCGCGTAGCAGGTTGTATGCGCCTTATTGAAACCGTAACCTGTAAAATGAGATATGAGAGTAAAGATTTCTTCCGCCTTGTTTTTGTTAATGCCGCCGGCCGCGGCGCCTTTGATGAATTCACCGTGAAGCTCCTCCATCTCTTCAGGCCTTTTTTTGCTGATGGCACGCATAAGAATATCAGCCTGGGCAAAAGAAAAACCCGCCAGCTTGATACCCATGACCATAATTTGGTCTTGGTGCAGAAGTACTCCGTATGTATCTTTAAGAATTGGTTTAAGCTGAGGATGAACGTAGGCTACGGGGACCTTACCGTGTTTCCTTTTAATAAATTCGTCTACCAGGCCGCTGCCCAGCGGCCCCGGGCGGTACAGCGCCAGAAGCGCGACGATATCGTCAAAAATCTCGGGTTTCAACTTTATCAGAAGATCCCGCATGCCTGAACTTTCAAGCTGAAAAACGCCCATTGATTTTGCCGCGCGTAAAAGTTTATAGGTTTTCTTGTCATTAAGCGGCAGGCTGTTAATGTCGATGGTATCGCCCCGCACCCTTTTTATAATCTTACAGGCTTTATCGATGACAGTTAGGGTTTTGAGCCCTAAAAAATCCATCTTAACCAGGCCGATTTTTTTTAGTGATTCCATGTCGTAACCGGTTGTAATCTGGTCATCAGTTGTTTTAAATAGGGGTATGTGGTTTGTCAGGTCGTCTTCAGAGATAACGACTCCCGCCGCGTGCACCGAGGCGTGCCTTTTTAACCCCTCAAGTGTCTTTGAAGTGTTAATTAATTGGGTGATTCTTTCATCGGTTTCGTATAATTCTTTTAAGTTAGGTTCTAATTTTAAGGCTTTATTGAGCGTCATTTTTGGGTCTGACGGTATCATCTTTGCTATTTTATCAGCTTCGTTATAAGAGAGGCTCATAACTCTGGCGACGTCCCTGATAACAGCCCTGGCCGCCATACTTCCGAAGGTAATTATCTGGGCCACGTTTCTCTTTCCGTATTTATTCGCGACATAGTCAATAACTTCCTGCCTGCGTTCATAGCAAAAGTCTATATCAATATCAGGCAGGCTGATTCTCTCGGGATTGAGAAATCTTTCAAAGATTAAGTTGTGTTGAATGGGGTCAATGCCTGTAATATCAAGAACATAGGCGACTACACTGCCCGCGGCGGATCCCCTGCCCGGGCCTACGGGGATGTTTTGACTTTTAGCAAACTTTACAAAGTCCCAAACCATCAAGAAGTAACTCGTGAACCCCGCATTTTCGATGATAGTTAACTCGTAATCAAGCCTCTCTTTCAATTCCTTGGTAATAGTTGGATACTTTTTTTTTGCTCCTTCAAGGCAGAGATTTGTCAAGTAGTCATTACTGTTTATGCCGTTCGGAGTTTTGTAGCGCGGTAAGTGGTCTTCGTCAAAAGATAGTTCCAAATTACATTTTTCTGTAATCTCTATGGTATTTCTTATGGCCTCCGGCGTTTCCTTAAAAAGTTCTTTCATTTCCTGAGGGCTCTTGAAGTAAAATTCACTGGTGCTCATTCTCATTCTATTGGGATCATCCAGGGTTGTTTGTGTCTGCAGGCAGAGAAGGGCTTCGTGCGCTTGAGCATCCACCCTTTTTATATAATGAACGTCATTAGTGGCCACTAAGGGGATATTCATTTCTTTGGAGAAGCGAATCAAAAACTGATTAACTTTTTTTTGTTCTTTAAGGCCGTGATCTTGTATTTCAAGATAAAAATTATTGTTAAAGATGGCGGAGAATTCATGGATAGAGTCTATGGCTTTATCAACTTTGTCCTTGAGCAGTAACTGGGCGGTAGTTCCTTTTAAGCAGCCGCTTAAGGCTATTAATCCGCGGTTGTGTTCGGAGAGCAGTTCTTTATCAACTCTGGGTTTATAATAGAAACCTTCCGTATAACCGGCCGAGACCAGTTTCATCAGGTTTTGATAACCTGTTTCATCTTTGGCTAATAGGGTAATGTGCCTGGTGGCTTCTCTTGCTCCCCTTGATGATTTATCAAATCTTGATTTCGGCGCGACGTACATTTCGGCGCCGATTATCGGTTTTATTCCCTGCTTTTTTGCCTGGACATAAAAGTCAACGGCTCCAAACATATTACCGTGATCAGTAATTGCTACCGCCGGCATTTTAAATTTACGCGCTGTTTCCATGATATCTTCAATGCGGCAGGCACCGTCTAAGAGACTGTATAAGGTATGGGTATGCAGATGAACAAAATCAGAATGTTTCATAGTCTAAACAAGGTTTGCTGCTTCTTTTTTTGAGATATAGTATTTGTTACTATTTTTTTTGAGCATCTTTTAATCTTTTATGCAATTCATCAAGGGCTTCCGGGACGACCTTGGTTTTGGCAATAATGGGCATAAAATTAGTATCGCCCTGCCAGCGAGGTACAATATGAACGTGTAGATGTTCCGCGTAACCTGCTCCGGCGATACTTCCGATGTTTATGCCAATGTTAAAAGCGGATGGTTTAAGAATTGTTTTAAGTAAGTATATGGATTTATTAACCATCTCCATTAATTCCGATGTTTCCTCTTTTTTGAGGCCGTCCAGGCCTTGAATATGGCGGTAAGGAGCCACCATGATATGGCCGTTATTGTAGGGGTACGCGTTTAACATTGAAAAGACATATTCGCCTCTGGTTACTATGTAGTCTTTTTTGCCGCCTTTGGATTTTGGCTTCAGGCAAAATATGCACCCCTTAGTTTTTTTTGACTTAGTATATTCCGCTCTCCATGGAGCCCAAAGTTTTTCCATTACTTCCTTTCTACCTGCATCCTATAACGTAAAAGAAATAAACGGCTACGATAAAGATGATAAACATAAAGATAACGTCCCACCCTAACTTTAAAAATGACTTTTTACTGCGATAACTTATGCCGCTGATGATTATGGCGGAAAAAAGTATGCATAAAATAAGAGTAAACAGATGAGATAAGTCTATTACTGAGAGTATTTGATCCTTTCTGTAGCAAATATCCGTTAAAGGAATTATAAGAGTATCAAAAAAGTTGCTGCCCAGAATGTTTCCGATTGCCATATCGACCGAACCCAGCCGTAAAGCGGTAATTGAGACGATTAGTTCCGGCAAAGAGGTAACTACAGCCAGAAAAACAAGGCCGACAAAGTTGTCGCTTAAAGGAGTGTTCTCTACTATGGCGGCGCCGCATTCGGCTATTTTTAGTCCCGATATGACGACAATGATTGCCGAGAAACCAAACTTCAGCCAGAGCCGGCCTATAGTTTTTTTGCCGTTATTTTTTTCTTCGTTTTTTTCCTGGCCGTGCTGATAAAGCATGCGTGTGGAAAAAATGAAGATGAGGATAATCAGGTAGCTTTCATAGCCGATATTAAAAAATCCTAAATGGACTCCAGCTATTTCCCTTAGCAGGAGTGATAAAGAGATTATGGCCAGAATGCCAATGGTTATGCTTACTGTTAGGATATGTTTTCTGCCGGATAAAGAGAGGATGCCGCCTTTTCCCTGTACGAAGTCGAGGAGGCCTATTATCATTAAGTTTATCAGGATGGAGCCCAGGACGTCGGAAGCGGCCATATTAGGCAGGTCAACTATTACGGCTGAGCTAATACCGGCTATGAGTTCGGGGAGAGAGGTTATGATGGCCAGAAATATTATGCCGAAAAGCGCTTCTGAAAAGAAGCTTTGCTTAGAAATGTCCCGTCCGTAGACAGAGAGCTTGTAGCCGAAAAAGATAATTAGTCCGGAAAAGAGCGCGAATTGCAAATAGATTGTAAGCATTTTATCCTCTATTTAACTCCGTAGTTTTATAATTTTTCCGGTTATCTTATCAGAGACGTTTATAATACCTATTGATTTGTAGGGAGAAAGTATATTGTCTGTCGGGCTGCCGGGGTTAAAAAATAGAATGCCTTTATTTGTTTCATTTAGCGGGCAGTGAGTGTGGCCGAAAATAACCGCGTCAAGTTTAATGCCGCGAAACTCTTGACGGGCTGTTTCCACGCGTTTTGATGCCCGTTGTCCCAGTTCATGAATTAACCCAATTTTAAAATTACCTACAGT
>DAOVNW010000001.1 GCA_030630095.1 Candidatus Omnitrophota bacterium | reverse complement strand
CTCTTCATAAGGCATTGTTGAGACATCATTAAACCCCTCATTAAGTTCACGCTGGCAAGTCTTACATAGACAATTATTATTAATATTGTCATAAATATAGTTGCCGCAAGAAACACATACATTATCCATAACACAGCCTCCTTTAGGTTAATAATACACTTAATGGGAAATCTTGCTTACCCTAAGAACCATATAGGTAGGAGCTTTTTTTAAATCATTATATCCCCTAAACCAATAATGGCCTTCGCTGGTTTTTTCATCCCTTTCCCATGGCACAGATTTAACGAGTTTAACTTTGTGGTCATTTTCTGGACAACCAGAGAACTTGCAAAAATCCCCGTCTTTAGTATTGTTTTTCTTCACAGTGTAATCAAATTTACCACAAGCGCCTTTCCCTTTTCTCCGCTGATCTTCTATGACTGTTTCACTCCAACGTCTGCCTTTTTCACATTCATAATAATTTCTTGCTAAATATTTCACAATATACCTCCTTAAATTAAAAAGCTGGGCATAATAGGGTTAGATGAGGATAGACCAATTTTGGTAGGTTTTTCCACCCGTTCTGCCCAGCTCAAGTTTTTAGTTGATTTAAAAGTCATGGTCTATGTTCTCCTCATCTACAGTGAGTATATCATATTTTTAATTATTTGTCAAGCTTTTTTTAAAAATAATTATTTTTTACTTGACTTTTATCTCGATATAGTGTATACTCATATTGTAGAAAGTTTTAGCGACTTTCGTTTTGGCTTAAGTAATACTAAAACTCGTCCGGCGGTTGGTAATGGTGTTGTTTAAGCTGCATTTATATTTTAATGAAAGGGCTGGGTTTCCGGTTTACAGCCTAACGTAAACTGGCTATTGAAATAATATATGAGTTCTTAGGAACGGAACACAAAGAAAAGATATGAGGATTTAGACGATCCAACTGTTTAACAGTTATAAACAGGTCTTTACGGGAACGAAACCGGCAGTCTGGGGCATACTGAATAAATGCCCGACCTGATAAATCGAGAATTCTTTTCCTGATTACTTTATTATTTATATTACTTTAATATCTTTAATAAAATAATTAGTCTTTCCGGTGTTACTTGGGTAGTTCCCGGATAACGTCTAAAATGATATTATGTTTATTTCTAAGATTTAAGGCTAAAATAGGGAAAATTCTTTAAAAAGAGGTTTTTATATGAATCCTCATATCTTTCGCCTTTTTTTAAAGACAACCAGGTTAATCCCTGGTTCGCACTTATATTTTATACTCCGCGCAAAGGTTTTTATACCGAGCGAAGGTAGACAGAGGATAGCAGGACGTCCATAGGCTTAGCTGATTATTACCTGTGCTAAGAGCAGACTCGCAAGAGTGCGTATAATCCGATCCTGCCAAAAATATTTTAAGTTTGGGGTTGCAAACTTTAGGCTTTTAGCCTTAGAAGCTCCTGGTTTTAGGAGAGCAGCCACCACACCCTGGCAGTCGAGAGGCCGGTAGGGGAAAGGAACCATGAAAGATAAAATAAAAGCTAAATTTAAAGATGGTGATTGGATATTTGGAGTTGGAGAACATAAAGGCTGTTCGGAAGTATTTACAGATTATGGACAAATTCAGCCATTTTCGTATTTAAACGACTATAATCCAGACCATTTTAGGCTTGCCACAAAAGCAGAAATCAGAGAAGCAGAAAAGAAATTGGTGGCTTAAGCAATAAGGCAATAAATGTTATCAGAAACACTTAAATTGCTTCAAAAAATAGATAAAGGAATAAAAATAAAGAGCCGTGTCTCTGTTTATATTACAAGTCTTGTTTCTCTTGTAATACGAGTTGAGTACAAAACTCCAGAAAGCGTACATCAATGCTCGAGAGAATTTATTGTTTGTGAGAATACAGAGGAAATAGAAATTGATCATTTTATTGCAAGCATGAATAACTTCATTAAAAAGGATTTTGTAGAATTAGCCAAGGCTTAACAAAAAGTAAAGTATTTTTTAGGCAATCTTAAACAGCGGAGAAACAATGAATAAACTATCAGAAGGCCAGCAAGAGCAAGTTAAGAAGTTAAGGTCAGAGGGAATGACCTTTAAAGAAATCGCTGCAAAAATAAAAGAGCTGTATCAGATAAAAGTAAGCCTAAGCTCTTTACAGCTGCTTTGTAATGAGATAAAAATAGACGGCAGGGGCAGACGGGGCAGAGGCCGCAAAGTAAAGTCTCAACTAGGCGTAGATAAAGAAATCACAACCATTTTACAGGAAATCACGGATTTAATATCGGATATTAAATGCCGTCATTTGGAAGAATTAAAGAAAATCAGAAAAGACTTATTGGAGGCATAGTCAGGTAAGTCTTTTTTATTAAAAAGGAGAAAAATGAAAATATTTATAGGTGAAGAAGGCTTAGAGCGTAGCTGGCAGGATAAATTTGAAAAAACAACGACTTGTGTCCACTGTAAAGGTGAGGCGAGGATAGGTTTTGTAGGATTTGAGGATGGCGAAGATTCAGAGCCTCCTATTTGTAATTTGCATGAAAACGAAAAAGGCGATATGTGGCTGCATGATTATATGGCTTGTGCTATTTATTGGTGTAGAGAGTGTTTGGATACAACTGCAATCTATAATCAGGCATAATTTATCGGTTATGCCTACAGGTGGGTTAAGTTTGCGAGTCAGCTTAACTCACTGCACTTATAATTAAGGAGAAAAGACATGGCAAAGACAGCAAGAGGCCGTAGAGACGGATCAGGCAGCTATAAAGGTTCAGCTCAAAGCAAAGTTAGTAAGGTTGGCCGGAGAGTGGCGGCAGGCCAGAAATGTCCAAAAAGAAAGAGATAAAAATATGCCAAAAGGAATCCCTATAAGCGGAGTAAATAAGGGGTGGTTTAAAAAAGGCCATATCCCTGAAAATCCAATCCAAAAAGGAGAACATAGAAGTTTAGAAACCCAGTTTAAAAAGGGTTTAATACCTTGGTGTAAAGGGGAAAAAGGAATCCATTTAAGTCCCGAAACAGAATTTAAGAAAGGTTCAATCCCTTGGAATAAAGACACTTTGTATGGCAAAAATGAGAGTTTGCTCAAAAAAATAAAACAAAGCACTGAATATGCGAATTGGCGTAAGGTTGTTTATGAGAATAATAATTATGAGTGTAAAACTTGTGGTTCTAAAAAAAACATTCGGGCACATCATCTTGTTCCAATAAAAACGATTTATATAGAGTTCTTAGAGAGATATATTGAAGCGGGGAGTAAAGAATTGTATAAATTAAGTAAAGATTATGATGATTTTTGGAATATTAAAAATGGTATTACTTTGTGTAATAAATGTCATATGAAAGTGCATGGATGGATTTGCTTGGGGAACACTCCAAGGCAGCCGAAGCCAGCAAGCAAGAAAAAGAAATGACAGAACCTAAAAAAATGACATTCCACGCATATGTAGAAGAATTAGGGATCCCCATTGAAAAGGCTATGGAATTAGCAAAGTTTGTCCGGTCAGCCATGCGTGAGGATCTGGTTAAGTGGCTGAATGCGCCGGAGATTTGGGAGAGCAACTCATGACAAAGCTAACATTTCTGTTATTATTATTTGTAATGGCCATGATATTACACGTCGGCTGTAGTCATATAGAGTTTGGTGATGAGCCTGATTATGAGTTTACTCATGAGGCCCAGGAGGATTTCAAAGAATGAAAGACCCTGAAAAAGAGATAACCTGGGAAGAGATAAGAGAGTTTGCGGAAGCGCCTTTTAAGGTTTCAAAGGAGTTTCTTGAGTTTCTGGAATTTTCGGAATTTCCTAATATGGAGGAGGATTAGTTATGAATGATTGTTGTGTATCTATTGTTTTAACAGATATTAGAGTTCAAGAGAATGGTATAATCAGGAATTCTACGGGGTTTTTAATCGGCAGACTAAATGATGATGTAAAAATGGAAGACATAATTGAGCCGCCAGAACCGCCTAAAGATATATTGGGGGCATTAGCAAGAGGTTATTGCACAGATAGAAATAGTAAAAAGGTCTTAGATCCTGACTTAATTGAGGATATGTTGGCAGAAGTGCTTAAAGTTTTAGGGCCGGCGGATGAGGGATAAATGGGTGTTTACGATACAATGTGGATAACTTGCCCTTATTGTGGCAAGCAAACATCAGAGCAGACTAAAAGCCTTGACAGCTGTTTAAGGGATATAGACTATGACAAACCTGTTAATTACTACGAGGCTGTATCTGCTGCCGGTTATTGGGATTGCGAATTATGTGGTAAAGCATTTAAGGTTGAGGGTTTACCAGAGCCTAAAAAGGTTACTTTAAAGCCAGAAAAGCTAAATGCTGAAGAATTGAGGCTGAAGAATTGAGCAAGTGCGGATAAGGAAAAATGAATGAAATTGAAAATAACAGTTCCTTATGGTTGTAAAAAAGAGTATGAGCCGCCTAAAGACAATATATTGATAGAGTTAGTAAAATTTCCTTGGTTCCAGATAGGTAATAGCGTGGCATATTTTTATAGACATGAGATTATAGACTGTAGAGAGTTGCAATTATGTGCTGGGGAGCAAAATGGGTAGATTACCGAGAAAGCTAAAGAAGAAAATTACAAAAATAGGCTTTCCGTGGGAATATTTTGCAAATTTTAAGACCTGGGCAATAAAAGATAACAGAATATGGATGTGGTGGTCAGCGGATAAGGGAGAGTAATGGAATTTTGTGAAATTATATATTGGTTTGGTATCCCAATTACGTGGGGGATTATTATTGTTGTTTGGGATGTTTTAGGAGAGTAGAGGAATGGGTAAAAGAGGACCAAAAAAAGGAACAGGTGGGGCGCCTACAAAATATAAAGAGGAATTCTGCCAAGAGATGATAGAGTTCTTTGACATGGAGCCATTTACAGACGTTAAGATACCGCATTATAAAGACGGTAAAGTAGTTTGGAATGATATTAAAAGAATGCCTAATAAGTTACCTACTATGGTAGAGTTTGTAAGACATTTAAACAGAGAAGGTTATGATGTAGGATATGCTACTGTTTATGATTGGCTAAATGTAAAACATGCAAGTTTTAAAAAAAAGTTTTCGGAGACTTTTACGTGCATAGCAAAGGATCTACAGAAAAACGGTTTATTGCAAAATGCTTTGATGGGTCTTTATAATCCGTTGTTTGCTAAGTTCACAGCTATAAATATAACCGATATGGTTGACAAAAAAGAAATAGATCATTCAGGAAAGATTGCCGGTTCGGGTGTGAATATAGTCATAGTTACATCAGACCAACCAGACCAACCAGTTGAAACTAACGGCCGCGAGATAGTTTTAGAAGCGGTTAAGGCAGGTGATGCCTAATGCCTACCGAAGTGAAGTATATCTTAACACCTAAGCAGATTATAGCTTGGAAGTATTTAATTAGCAAGGAGAAGTTAAGTTTGCTTTATGGAGGGGCAAAAAAGGCGGCGGCAAGTCATTCCTATTCTGTTTGTGGGTGTTTTATTGGTGTAGAGAGTTAATTAAGTTCTTTGACATAGATAAAATAGAGTTTCCGCTGCCTGTAGGGTTCATAGGGCGTAAGCGGTCGGTTGATTTTAGCGATACCACGCTTGAAACTTGGAAGAAGATCATCCCTGCCCAGGCGTATAGAATCCGAGAGCAAGATAAAGAGATAATCATAGAGGAAAAGGTAAAAGTCTTGTTTGGTGGTCTGGATAACCAGGAAACAATCAATAAATTCAATAGTGCCGAGCTTGCTTTTTGTGGTATTGACCAGGCAGAAGAAACCGATAGAGCTGATTTAAACGTGTTAGAGGCTTCGTTAAGGCTTAAACATAATGAGAAAACACCGCCTTATAAGAAACTCTACACTGCGAACCCAGCTGAATGTTGGTTAAAAGACGTGTTTATCACTAACCCCAGGCCAGGTCATTACTTTGTTCCGGCCTTGCCAACGGATAATCCGCACTTACCGGATGGCTATATCAAGACCTTAGAGGAGTCATTTGCTGATGATCAGAGCCTTTTAAGGGCTTACAGAGACGGAGACTGGGATGTATTAAGCGGTGAGAATGTTCTAATTACTTCCGGGATGCTTGAGGCTTTGAAAGAGATTAACTTTGATACTTTAAGAGTTGATTTTAAGCATATAATCTCATGTGATCCGGCTACTGGTGGGGATGAATGTGTTATTTATTACATTCTTAACGGCAAGATAAAAGACCAGAAGTATCTGCATACCAATAACGACATGGTTGTAGTTGGTGAAATACAGGAATTAGCCTTTAAATATAACTGTAACGACATAGCAGTTGACTGTATAGGGATAGGATCAGGAATAGCAAGCAGACTTGATGAGCAACACCGGAATGTATTATATCTTAATTCATCTTATAGCGGTAAAAGAATATCAGAGCCTGAACGATTTAGAAACCTCCGGGCTCAAATGTGGTGGTACACAGCAGATCAGATACGGCAGAAGTTGATACCGTATCCTGCAGACCCGGAGTTACGGAAACAGTTATGTTCGGCTAAGTACAAAGTTATAGACTCAAATGGTAAGGTACAGGTAGCCTCTACTGACGAGATTAAAAAAATAACCTTGTGTTCACCTGATAGAGCGTGTGCTTTTGTGTACGGGATTTGGGGTTTAAGCCAGATAGACCCGGTTAAGATAACGTTCCCAGACCGTGAAATGGAAATGAAGCTGGCTATTCGTAAGAAACTAAAGCAGAGACATGAAGAAGTTCAGTTGGTTGGTATGGAGGGGTGATGAGAATAAAATGGAAACTTATATATCGGCTTATAAGATATAAGGCAAGCAGAGATTATAAATATTGTAAGATTGGGCTATATTTACAATGGTTATATTTTGAGAGATTTTGTTTCCGTATAAAATGGACAATTAAACGCATATTTAGCCAGTTTCGTTTCGTATTTGCTGTAGATTGGGATAATTACCGTCAAGGCCGGGATTCATTAGGCCATTTTCTAAAGTTAATACCATTTAATATCTGGTATTGCCTGACAAGCTGGTGTAAGAGCTGGATATGGAAAAAGAGCTGTTTTTAACTCATTTATTTACAGTGTGTTAGTTAAAAGGTTCCACAAATGGAGAATTACCGAGTATGGATATTAACACAGTATTAGCATTTATCTTTGTAGGAATAGGTATTTATATCGTTTCAGTACATATCGGGCATACACTTGAACGCAGAAAATACCTAAAAATGATTGGAGATTTGACAGATAAAGTTATGTCGAAGAACTATCAGGATTATGTATTTGGCCAAGAGGTCAAAAAAGACGACCCTAATCCTGTAGTCCACAGAGACAGGTCAGACGCGGCAGAGGCCGTGATAGAGCAAGCCAATAAAGAGGCGACCAGTCTTGAGCCTACACTTAAGGTAATGGACGGTCAGTTAAAGGATATGGCTGATATGCCTACGGGGTGAGAATGATTTCTAATAAACCAAGCGAAATGATAGTTCGTGGGGTAGATATAGATTTATATGGAGCTTCTCTGGTTAAAGATTTAAAACCAATACAAAAAGAACTAAACCAAGGAATAATAGAAAGCGTTGATAATCGTTGGTTTAAAAAGGTTATTGATAAAGTATTTAAAAACATGAAATGTGAGAAGAAGTATGAGTATTTAAACAGTGTGGTTAAAGGGCCAAAAACTTTTAAAATATAACTTTAAATAGTGGCCGGATAGCTTCCGGTGCACTCCCGCAGTAAGCAATAAAAGGCTAATCCTAAGCTTAGGCTAAGGGTTGGTCTTTTTTATTGCGGTGAGAGGGTATTATGGGAATATGGGATATACTAAAGAAAACCGAGACAGAGCGGCAGATTTTAACGCCTGAACAGCAAGCTGATGTTAAATTTGTCGAAAACTTTCATGACGAAGGTCTAAAGGTCAGACGTGGCTATGAACGCCAATGGTATATTAACATGGCCTATTTCCTTGACCATCAATGGCTAACCTGGAACAACACCAAGCGGGCACTGGAAAAGCCTTTAGTTCCAAGCTGGCGGGCAAGAGTAACAGTTAATAAGATAAAACCTAATGTCTTACATATCCTATCGAAGTTAGTCCAAAATAAACCTGCGTATATAGTCTTGCCGGCCACAAGTGAAGACGCAGATCAGAACAAAGCTAAGACCTCTAAAAAGGTACAGGAATACCTGCATAGGATAAACCAGATGGACGCTCTTAACCAGAGACTGGTGTTATGGATGATTATATACGGAACAGCCTTTAAAGAGCCTTATTTCAACGATACAAGGGGTATTCATAAGCGTAAGCTAAAGACAGAACGGCTTAAAAGACCTAAGTATGACGAATTAGGCCAGGAGACAGGCGAGGAAGAAGAATATGATTCACCGGTAGTTAATGAATTAGGTGAAGAACAATATTACGATATAAATACAGGTGAGGCAGAGACAGAAATATTAAGCCCGTTTTCTATCATCCCGGAGTCAGGCGCAAAAGATTTAAAAGACAGCCAAAGGGTGATGAAGATAGTTACAAAGCCAATAGAGTATATCAGACAACAGTATTCATCTGGTAAATATGTCCACGCGGAGGCCCGGACAATCGGGTCAAGTTTAGAGAATCAGCTTTTAAGGCTAATGGGTGAAGAATTTGTAACCGAACATGTAACCCAGGACAAGGAAAAAGAGAAAAACTCAACAGAGGGCTTTGCTACAATTAAGATCTTACGTGAAAAGCCGAGTTTGAAACATCCCAAAGGCCGCGAAATAAGAGTTGCTAATGGTGTCTTGCTTCAAGATGGGCCATTACCTTATGACTTTATGGCCAAACGCCGGACAATAGGTATAGTTAAATATGACTATATTGAAATAGGCGATAGGTTCTGGGGCGATACTCCTGTAACGTCAATGATACCAATTGCGACGGAATACAATAAGACAATATCCCAGATAACCGAGATCAAGAACCTTACATCTAAGCCGAAATGGATAGCCTATAAAGAGTCTAAACTTCCGGCAACGTCAATTACATCAGAGCCTGGTGAAGTATTAGAACCTAAGTATGTACCTAATGTACCGCCTCCTATGCCTGTACCAGCTCCTACTATCCCCGCTTATGTGCCTAATATGTTAGAGCGTGGTGATAAGGATATGGAGAATACAGCCTCAATCCATGAGGTCAGTAAAGGATCGACTCCGCCCGGGGTTAGTTCAGGAGTTGCTGTCCAGTTCTTACAAGAACAGGACCAGACAGTATTCGGGCCAGTGATAAGCAGATTTGAAACCAAAGAGGGCGAAGCCGGAACCTATGAACTTGAGATTGTCAAGGAACGCTATAAAGAACCCAGACTTCTTAAAATCGTAGGCAAGAACAACGAGATTGAAATATTAGACTTTATGGCTACTGATGATATGCCTACAGACGTTGAAGTGCAGTCAGGGTCAGCTTTACCACGTAGTATCACAGCTAAGCAACAGAGAGTCATACAGCAGTTTGAAAAAGGTATGTTAGGTGATCCTGCCAACCCGGAGACACAGCAGAAAGCCAATAGATTAGGTGAGTTTGGCGATATTGACGTTATTTACGAAGAAGCCGCGGCAGATGAAAGAGAAGTTGAAAGAGAACATAAGGCCTGGGAAAGTGGTGTGCCGACTAAGATAGAGTTTTACGATAATCATGCTTATCATACCAAATATCATACATTATTCTGTAAGTCTGACAGGTATAGGAGTTTAATTGCTAATGGCGGGCCGGAACTTGAACAGTTTATCCAAGTCCACATAGACGGCCATAAAGCTAAAGACCCAGCACAGCAAATGCAGGCCGAGCAAATGGCTGCTATTCGTGAACAGCAAGGCCTTGACAGTCATCTTAAAGTAAAAGAAGACGCGCGTAAAGATACTAAGACATCAGACGAACACGCAGAGACAGTCTCAAAGATTTCCACAGATGTCCTGGAACGTCAGACAGGTAAGGGTCTGGGGGGTACAAGATGAGCCAAACTTTAGAGACCTTAAGAGCGGATTTGAAGCGTGATTATAGCGGTCGCAGATATGGTAAACCACGCACTGACGCAGAACGTAGAAAGCGGCATAAGTCTTTGTATAATAATACTGACTTGCCGCCAAGGGGCACGAGATTAGCGTTATTACGTATGGAGAAAGGAAAGAAGTAATACTATTGGTGAAGCAAGACTAAAAAGGAGGTAAGACAGTGGCAAAAAAGCGTAAGACAGTTGGGGCACGTTCAGAGACTGAATCTCTGCCAGTACCGGATGAGGTTGGAAAGGATGAGGTTAAGCCTGAGCTTAAACCGGAGACAGTATCGGATGAAACACCCATTCGAGATGAATGGAAAGAGTTGGAATTAGTTGATATTAAAGACACTGACAGCCATAGAACCGGAGATGTAGTTATCCGCAGAGACCAGCAGAAACATGGTTTTGATAACCGGATTTATAAGAAACTACGCACACCGGGCGAAGGAACCGGCTATTGTGTTATGGTATATGATAAGAAGTAATTTAACAGACTAAGCTGATAAGGCAGTCCGGGCGGACTAAGCCTATGACGCAGTCTATAATATTTGGAGGTGTAATTGTGGCAGAAGACATTATTGTTAAAGACCAAGATAAAATCGTGGATAATGATACTCCTGATAAGGATCAAATCATAGTTCCTGATAAGTCAGTCCCTGACAATGATAAGGGCGGAATGGTAAAGATAGGTGATAAAGAGTATTCAGTCTCTGACGTTGAGAGTTGGCAGAAAGACTCTGAAAACAAGAGCAACTGGCAGAAAGAACTTACTCAAAAATCACAAAGCGTATCAGATGAATCCAAAGAGCTTGAACGTTTCAGAGCTATGCGTGATTTTATTGACAATCCTGATAATAAGGATAAAGCCGATAAAATTGATAAAATCGTTAAAGATGAACTAAAAGAACTACCACCTGAAAACGAATTTGAAAGCGAAGAAACAAAAGCTCTCCGTGAAAAGCTGAATACTCTTGAAAGCCAGGTTAAGAACATTCAGGATGACGGCTATAAGCGTAATCTGGTTAATATTCAGCGTGAAATTGATACTGAAAAGAAGCAGATAAAAACCGATTTCCCGGACTTAGCGGATGAGGAACTTGATATGATTGAGGCTATGACCATTAAAGAACAAACTCAATCAGAAGAAATTATCAAGCTCTCCGAAGTCGCTAAAAAGTATATTGATTTTTCCAATAAAAAGAAAGAGGGGATAATCAAATCATACTTAGACGGGAAAGAGGAAGACGCTGAAAAATTCACGGAAAATGGATCAATACCGCCTCCGCCAAAGGAAAGAAAAGTTTCATTAGACGACGGAACAGCACAAAAGGAGTTTGCAAAGACTATAGCGGGGTTGACTAAAGATTAATCCTGCCGAACTCCTTTAACTTATGGAGGTTAATCATGGCAGGTCAAACAGTAAGTTTATTAGGTGGCGCTCTTAAAAGAGATTACCACGGCCCGATAATGGATCAGCTCAATAACTTGAGTCCTACTTATCGGTTGTTAAGTAAAAATGAAGAAGATGTTTCTGGAGAGGATTTAAAAGCGTATGTTCCGATAAAGACCCGCAGGAACCAGGCAATAGGCGCTCGCGCTGAAAACGGCCCATTGCCTACAGCCCGGAATGTAACAACTATCCAGTTGGCAATTCCTCTCATGTACAATTATGGAGCCGTTGCTTTTTCAGGCCAGGCAATAAAAGCGTCCCGGAAAAATGCGACTGCTTTTGCTAAAGTAGTTGATATGGAAATCAAGTCAATGGTAGAGGGTATGAAGATTGACACTAACCGTCAGTTATTCTCACCTGCTTCCGGGTTTCTTTGTATGACTCATGGTACTGGTGGCGGCGCGGATGCTACAGTTACCGTAGATAAACCCGGCACACAGTGGCTTGAAGAAGGTATGCCCATAGAGTCGTTCCCAGATACTACTACTGGCGCGGCTGTATCGGATGAAGGTATTTCAGAAGGTCTGACAGAAGCCACAGCTCATCAGGTAGGCGGGATCACCGATTCTACCACGTTTGAACTTGAAACTTATGCAGGTAGTTCAGGTTCAGCTGAAAAATGGGCCACTGATCAGTATGTCTTTAGATATGGCGCGCGTGGTTATGAAATGAATGGTTTAATGGATATTATAGACAACTATAGTATTCAGGGAACTTCTTCATGGTTTGGCTTAGGGTTAGGATTACAGACCATTCATGGTAAGAGTCGGTCAACTTATCCTATACTGGAAGCTAATGTTCTGCATGGTTCAAACACGAACCGTGATCTTACAGAACAGTTGATCCAGGACACTCTTGATACTGTAGAGAAAGCGTCTGGTAAGAACGGCGATAACAAGTCTATGCTGATTGTAACTTCATACGGTGTACGTAAAATGTACATTGACCTGTTACAGGCAGATAGACGGTATGTAAAGCCTCTTGACCTTGTTGGTGGTTGGAAAGCTATTGCATATCAGGCCGGGAACGACTATATTCCTTTAATCGTGGATAAGCATTGTGTGCCTAATACAATGTTCTTCTTAGACAGGCGGTTCTTAGCAATTTACCGCGCGTCTAACTTCGACTGGATAAACGACAATCTGTCCAGTATAAACACATCCGAAAACGGGGAAAACCTCTTTGAGACAATCCCGTGCCAACTTGCGCAAGCTGCGTAAGGAGTGTAGAGACTATGAATCAACATAAAATTAGAAAATTCAAGGGCGGAGTAATAGGAATGTGGTTAGGCGATGCATGTTTTGCAAAAGCAAAAGAAGGCAAAAATGTCAGTGTTCGCATAACACATTCTATCAAGCAAGCCGAATACGCAAAATTTAAAGCTGATTATCTTTCTGCTTTGACAAAGGTCAAAGTAACAGAGGTAAAATGTGGGGGCTATGATTGTATAACAGTATCAACAAGGATTCACCCACTTTATACTCAATTAAAAGAAAGAAGCAAACAATTTGCTAAATTCGTTAAGAGATTGACTGATGAAGGGCTTGCTTTTTGGTATATGGATGATGGGTCAATATGTTTCAGCAAATCATATAACAAACATCATGTATATCGTATATCTTCCAGAAGAATTAGTTTACACACGGAAGGTTTCACTCTTGAAGAAAATCAAATCCTTAGAGATTTAATTGAGGATAGATTTAGTGTTAAGTTTAATGTTTCAAAGAAAGGGCAATATTGGAAGTTATCTTGTGGGACAGAAGAAGCTAAAAAGTTATTTAAGATAATTACTCCATATATAATTCCTTCAATGAAATATAAATTAAATTTACGCTATGTTGATTCGTGCGATGTGCCTCTGAGTAATCAGAGTGATGAGATAGTCCGACCTGTATGGCGACATACAGAGCTATGCAGAAATGCCGTAGCAGTAGCATAACAAATGTGGGATATGGACGGGTCAATGTTCCAGAGGAAGATAGACTCAAGCGGTACTTATGACAATTACGAAGCTCGTATGTATTGTTATATGAACTTAGGCTGTAAGAGTTTCAAGAATCAAGGCGTTCTTCGGGATATTTCAGAATCGTAGATGGAAAGTAACCTTGCGGGGGGCCGTTAAAAGCTCTCCGCAAGCATTAAAAAGAGGGAAAAAACAATGAGACATAAATTTTTAATACTTTTCTTCGCTTTCTGTATCCTGATTACCTTTGGAACTGATACTTTCGCAGGTATCAGGAATAGGAACGTTGAAAAGAAAGCAGAAATTGATATAGGTAAGATTAACCTGGAAGCCGACCCGAATGAACACCGGGCCGCTTCTGACGGTAAAAACCAGTATTTGCAGTTACCTACAGTCAGCAATGCTAACCAGATAACACCGAGCGCGGCAGAGAACGGTGGACTTTACTATGACTCTACCGATAATAAACTGTATGGTGTTATTAACGGTTCAGCGACTGACTTAGGCGGGGCTGCTTCTACTGAAAGTCTTAATCAGGCTTATGATGAGGGCGCTAATATTGACATAGACGCTGCCGGTGGTGATTTAGAAATTGACTATGCTGCCACGGGGTCTGTAATGATCCTTGATGCCGATACAAACAGTGTAACAGTAACTGACTGTATCAAAGCCGCTACTACAGGGTCATCTTCGGTTATAACAGATTTTATAGATGCGTCTGATGCTGGTATTGTTAATGCCCTTAATGTAGGCGCTAATGTGATTATCGGTACAGGCGGGGCATCGATTAATTTTGATGAGTTTGATGTTGCGACTGGTACAGGGTCAGTTACTATCAATGATGACGGTGATTTAGGTGCTTTCACAGTTGAGGGTACGTTGTTAGATATTAACAGCCTTGACTTTATAGCTGCCGGCCAGATTTACTCTACAGACGGCGGTAATGCCTTGACTTTGGCTGCCGGTGATGGTGGAGACGCAGGTGAGGATTTAATTATCACCGCTCATAATGTGCAGTTGACTGCCGGGGGTGCAATAACCATGTCTCCTGACGGTGCTGTAACCACAGCCTTGACCATTACTGATACAGACTATACCAATGCCTTATCAGTAGGCGATAATGCTATTTTAGGTACTACAGGTATTATCAACTATGATAACTTTGATGTAGCCGCTGACGGTAGTGTTGTAATTGGTGGCGATCTTACTGTCTCTGGTACTACCAGTGTAGGTCTGGGTACGTGGGAGGTCAATGTAGTAAAGGCCGCCACTACTAACCAGACTATCACTATTGACGGAGATGGTTCAGGTGGTGTTACCATAGGCGGAGTCAGCACAGGTGGCATTACATTAGTTCGGAATGTAGCTCTTACCGGTGATTTAGATATTGACGGTAATGATATTACTTCTGCGGCTGATTTAGTAATCACTCCTGGCGGCGGTAACGTTGATTTCAATGTAGCTAATATTGCAGTGGATACAGGTAAAAAAATAGGATTAAATAGTATTACAGGTTTAAGTAATGACTTTATAATCCTTACCGGTTCCAATGTAGTAATTGACGCAGCTGCCGATATAGTTCTGGACGCCGGTGGTGGTGACGTTGATGTTGACGCGGCTGATGTATTGATTGATAGCGGGAACAAGTTATCAGTTAATGGCGCGACAAAAACAGCTACTTTCTATCTTTCAACTGATTTAAAGATAGATTCACCGACTGATGTTGTAATATCTCCTACCGGTGGAGATGTTGATTTCACTGCTTGCGACGTTCAACTTGACGCAACCAAAAAACTGTCTCTTAACGCCGACACTGAAACCGATGTGATTTATTCGGATACTGATTTGCAGATAAAATCGGCGGCAGATGTGATAATCACACCAACTGGAGCGCAGGTAGGGATAATTGCCGCAGATTTATGTGTGGCCACTGGCAAGAAAGTCGGCTTAAATAGTATTGCCGGTCTTGCTAATGATTACCTTTCCCTTTCCACTGATGTTACTTTAGACGCAGCCGCTGATATTATCTTGGCGGCCGGAGGCGGCCAGGTAGCTGTAAGCGCCGCTGATTTAGGTGTTGACGCTGCTAAGTATATATCTTTAGCTGGTATTGCAACTATTGATGAAGCGTCTTTGATCTATCAGAACAGCGCGATAGAAGTTTTTGTTAATCAGGTTAACGTTGCTGATTTTACTGCTACCGGTTTTGATGTAATCGGCGCACTCAGCGCGTCAACTACAATTACAGCTACAGGCAATATAAACGCTAACGGCGATATTGTAGGAGACGGCGCGACTAAGTTGACTGGTGTGGTTCATACAGTTGCGTCTAAGACCTCTGCCCATAGTGTAACAATAGCAGAGTCAGGTACGGTATTTGATAACACCGGCTCAAGTGGTACGATTATCTTTACTTTACCGGAAGGGTCAACAGCGATAGGCGCTGAATATACTTTTGTTGTAACCGCCGCTTTTGGGTTGAATATTAACCCTAACGACGGAACAGATCAGTTTATTTCACCTATCACTAACGCCGCTGGCGATAGTATTCAATCGTCAACAGCAGGTGATTCAGTTACAATTATATGTATTGGAAATGATACCTGGGTAATTAAAGCCGCGTATCCTGCGGCTTCAGACTGGGTTGATACTAATTAATCTAAGGGCAGTGGGGTAAAACTCACTGCCCTTTAACCAGAAGGAGGTTTTTATGTCTTTACGGCAATATACACGCCCAGAAGCAGAAGTTCGTTATACCAAACTCGTCCAGGAATACGATAAAGATTTGTATGTTAAATGGATCTGGGAAAAAGAGAGATGGGGTATTTTTTCTAAAGGTAAGGCTGGTAAGGAATATCTTATCTTTACCGCTGAAACTCCTGAGGGCGGGTATAGGAATATTGACCGTAGAGATATTATAACTATTGCTGAAGCTGATTTACAGACCAGGAATGAAAACTTTTCATTAGCAAATGATATTCTTGGCCAGAACGAAGCGCATGAAGAACAGCAATATAAACAATTGAGTGATAATGTCAGAGCTATTTCAAAAGAACGCTGGCGGAATGTAATGGAAAACCCTGTAGTAGGAGTACTCTGATGGCTGATATAATCAAAATGGCTATTGATAAAACAACGGAAGAAAATCGTTGCTTAACCTCGTGCGGTTTGTGCTGTTATATCCAGTTAGTTGTAGAAGTAGAGGGCAAAAAGTTTATTCCGGCTGCTTTTACAGTTGAGGGCGGAGATGAGAACGAACAGAGATACCTTTCATTACAGGTCTGTGAGTCTTTTGACCAGAAGACCAGAAAATGTAAAGATTACGAAAACAGACCGGAAGCATGCCGGAGATATAACTGTAAAGGTAAACCACATCCGCAAATATTGTCTATAGTAGGCAAAAGGGAATCACAAATAATTAAACCAGGAGGTTGAAAATGGGGATACGACAAATAGAGGTCATAAAAGAAACTACTCTGGCCGTGGCAGACGCTAAAAATGATACAATTTTAAGCCAGCCGATAATACTTGATAATCATGGCTTTGCTGTTAATCTGCAATTAGCATTGATCAATGGCGGCGCATCTACTGATATTGATGTTAATTATCAGTTAGGGTATCTTATACCAAAAATAGATAAGAGCTGGGTTGATATTGTTTTATTTAAAGGCTCTGGCCTTGATGACGGAACCGCCGGTGGAACTTTTACCGGTATAGGCCAAAGGAATTTCTTAATTGAAGTTGACGGCACAGGAACTACAGACACGTTTAAATGGTCTTTAGACCGTGGTGTTACCTGGCAGGCGGAAACAGTTGATATGACAATCGGCACAGCTATTGACTTAGGTGATGAGGGTGTAACAATTACATTCGCCGCCAAGACAGGCCATACCAGTGGCGCGTCATGGGCTTTTACTGTTTCAGATGTCCAGTGGGGTGATATAACAGCCACTTCTTTAGCGGCTAATAATAATGCGTTAGCAAACAGTTTACCAGGCGTTAATTTTTCAGCCTTAGCAATTAAACCAGCTAAATATATCCGGTTCCAGGTAGAAAATGACGACACAAACACCGCTATTGTCCGGCTGATTTTAATGCTAATGACGAAAGGATAATTATGGAAAAGCTAAAAAATGCTGTATTGGCTATATCGGTTGTCCTGGCTCTGGCCGGGATATTAGCAAGCGGGGTTATGTTTGTTATTAGTATGGAGATGTTAAATTCTTATAAGTCCGCTAGCGCCAGGCTTATTCAGGCCAAAAAGCAGATTGAGAAACGGGATAAAGTTGTTAATATTATCGTAGGGCAAATGCAAAGGGTACAGTCTTTACGGGATGTTGACATTATTCTGGCCCGGTTAAAACTTAAAAGAGTCGCTGTGCCAGTAAAGGAGCGGAAAAATGAACTTGCTGAGAATGCTTCAAGCAGCGAAAAAAATACACGGAAAGTCGCCCCAGTTAGATGAAGCGGCTTTAACTACAGAAGTTGACAGTAAACTTACTATAAGCGCGTGGATAGACTGGATAAACGACTCACAACAGTATCATCAGAACGAGGTTTTACAAGCCGCAGAGGACTATTTCGGCAGCTTACAGACCATATCTATAGTCTCCGGTACGCAAGAGTATGACCTACAGGGTAATGAGCTACAGATACGTCTAATTGAGCGTACAGACACCGACCCGGAGCGGATAATACATCCAATATCCATTAACGACCGACTTCTGCATGAACCCGGCTATTCAGACTTAAATATCTTTAGATTACCGCAGTTTTCGTATCTATGGGCTAATAAACTTGGAATAGCCCCTGAACCTACAGAGTCCGGGACAGCGCAGATCTTGTATATCCGTAGATTAGCTGATTTAATGTACGGCACAGCTCCGTCTGCTACCACTACCACAATTGTATTCCCTGAAACTCCTGATTTAGGCAGAGTCTCAAATGAAGATGATTATTATAACGGTTCTACAGTACGGATAATATCCGGTACAAACGCCGGACAGCGCGCTGTAATTACCGATTACGTAGGTTCTACCCGAACCGCTACAGTAGCCTCCTGGCCAGGCGGCACTCCGGCAGGTACAATAGTCTATGAAATAGTCTGCGATATTCCTGAACAATATCAATCCGCAGTCCCTACTTACGCCGCTATCCTTGCAAAAATATCAGACAGTGAAGACCCTACAGGTTTAATGGGTCTGCACGCTGAATTAAAGAAGCAAATGACAGAGGGGCTTACCCCACGCCGATCCGACCGTCCTCGGTATGTGAACTACCTGGACTCTGATTAAGGAGATATTATGGGCCAACCAATGCTTAATATAAAAAACTTCTTCGGTATGCTGACAATGGGCGGCAACAAAGCTATCCCCCCGGACTTCTGCTTTGAACAGCAGGACATGATAGCTAATAGAGGCTTTTGTAAGACCCGGCCCGGGTTTAGTCGGTTCGACCCTACAGCTCAAGGCGTTGGAAGTTTAGGCCCGTTAGGGCTGTTCCAGTTCCGCCGGAAGAACGGCCAATGGAGCACAATTTCATTTTCAGATGACGGTAAGATGTATGACTGGCCGAGCTGGATATGGGGTATGGAAGTTTTTAGTGTATATAAGGGAGGAAATTTTACTTATGATCCTATAGGTGACCATTTTTACATTGCAAATTCTTATTATAATCGTATAGTAAAAACTAAGGCAAACGGTGAGGATTATGAAACTTATGGTGAATACGGGAGCGGTGAGGGACAATTTGACGCACCTGCAAGCATTCATTGGGATGCTGGAAGTTCGTCTTTGTTTATTGCTGACAAGGGTAATGCCAGAATAGTCAATACTAAATTTGGTGGGGCGAATTGGAGCGTGGCTAATTTGCCTGGTGGCAAACTTCCTAATGGAATAGGTTACGACCCAATAGAGGAGTATGTTTATACGACACTTCCCGTTGCTGATCATAGCGTTGCAAAAATAAAAATGGATGAATCCGGTTGGGTTGAATATGGTTCTCAAGGTTCAGGTGTCGGACAATTTCAGAGTCCTGGTAGCATTAAACATGATAGCGGAGTTGTATATGTTGCCGATACTACTAATAAAAGATTGGTGAAACTTGGGGATGGATTAAATGGCGCAGGTTGGGGTACTTATGATTTATCTTATAAACCACAGGGGCTTGATCTTGATTCAAGTGGTTATTTTTATATTACAATTGGTTGGCCAGACCATCTTTTAATTAAAACTAAATGGGATGATGTTGGTTTTGAGTCAATAAGTTTACCTGATTTTTGGCCCACAAGTGTTTATTACAAATCCACTACTGATTTTACTTATATTCGTGGTGGGAGTGTATATTTAGGAATAAAATTATAATGGATATATTAGCAAGCACACCAAAAACAGGGCTTTTAACAGATTACTTCTTTAGAGGGGTAAGTCTTAATAACATTCATTACTTCACTAACGGCTTAAATAGAATGTTAGCCTATGACTTAGTAACCGCTACTAACATGGGTATAATCGCTCCTCCGGCGGCCATGACAGACGAAGGCACAAGCCCTGCCGGGTCTTTGGTTGTAGGTGGTAAGTATAAAGCCGCCTTTGAGCTTCTAAATAAAAACAAAGGCTATGTCTCTGCTTTCTCACCAGAGAGCGCAGAGATAGTCTGTGGGGCAAACGGCGGTATCAGGGTTGATGTGCCTGATAATCCCGGTATAGACTCACAGGTAACGCATATAAGGGCTTATCTGACCTCTGACGCAGGGTCTGTGCTTAGACTGGACGGTGAAAAGGCTTATACAGGGTCTGCGATTACCTATGACTTTACAGCAGCAGAAAACGCCAGAGTAACAGTAATGGGCGAATTGAGTGGAGACGGTCTTTTTAACGTTGATGTCCATTTAGTACCGCCTACGAGCAAGTATCTAATGTCTCATCAGAATAGGGTCTGGTTCTACGGAACGGTTGTCTATGAGGTTGCTATGACCTTTACTAACGGGTCTAAGACAGTAACCGGAACCGGATTTGTGGACGGGATGAGGAATATGCTCTGCCAGAAAAAAGGGGATGGCCGTATTTACGTACTTGACGGTCCTCCGACAAACGCAACGTCTTTAGAGCTGACAGAGGATTATGACGGTACTACAGGATCAGCTGCAGGGTATATATTCGGTGAAGATTCGATATTATACTATTCTTACAAGACTGTAACCGGCAATCCCCGGCCTGAAAGTGTTCCGACTACTAACTGGATTCCAGTTGCCAAAGACGAGAGCAAGACAGGCCCGGGTACAGGTATGGGTAAAGTAGGCGGTGTAACGCCTATCATAGGTAAAAGAAATGCCCTTTATGTCCTGACCGGAGACAGGCCGTCTAATTACGAAGTAGAGCTATTAAGCGACCAGGAGGGTCTTATATCAGACCGGAGCGGAGCGAATAACGAGGTTGGAGATTGGATATTCGCTTCTATAAACGGAGTCAATATAACTAACGGAGAAGCAGTAACGAGTATTACAGACGATAATATCCAGAATATCTTTACAGGAGAAGATGACCCGCCGTGGTATGTGAATAAAGAAAGAATGCAGTATTGCCATAGTGTTTACGATAAACTAAACAGGCGTTTCCATTTATGGGTAGCTTCTTCTGATTCTGATGTTGAGGATAAATGTCTGGTTTATGACTTTAAGAAAATAGACGGTAATCCCATAGGTTGGAGCTGGTGGAATATAAAAGCTGTTTGTTCGGCTATTATAGTTGACGACTATGGTAAAGCCTGGGTCTGCTGGCAGGATGCTTTAGGATATGTTTATAAACTTGACGCGGCCGCTACTAATGATGGCGCTGGAATGTCAGAAGCAGAGACAAGACGAGGCACAGCTACAGGCGGCACGACTGCTTATTTGGATATGTCAACTGCTGTTTTTAACACGGTTGGAGACGGCCTAAAGGGAATTAAGATTAAGATATTATCAGGAACAGCCGCCGGAGATGAGAGGATCATATCTTCTAACACCGCTACAAGAATAACCCCGACAGTGGCTTTTTCAGCGACTATAGATGATACTTCTGTTTTTGCAGTGGGTTATATAAATTCATACAGGAAAACCGGCTGGCTTGATATGGGTAGTTTAACAGACAAGATAATTGATAAGATTAAAATGGTATTTAAGACTACATCAACGACTTTTTCAGCTTATTTCAAGCATTATACTAATTTTTCAAGCACGCAATTAGGCGCTACGAAGTATATTGATATGTCCGAAAGTAAGGGTTATCATTCAAGCAGAGTAGCAGAAAACAGGTCAAAACATCATCAGTTTGAGTTTGGCCTGGAAGACACAGATCGTGTTATTACAATAAAAGAAATCGAGATAGAGGGCGGTGGGTTCGGAGTGCCGGAAGAAAATGCGGAGAAAACGAGCTGATGGGTCTTATAGCAAATAGATTTAATGTAAACGGTGAGAAAAGATATAACGACTTTGTCAGGTCTGTCCTGGCTTTGCTTAATGGTAATATAGATAACGAAAACATAGCAGACGGTTTAAACTTAGTTACAGACGCGCAGTTAAATACAATAACGCAAAACTCCGCCTGGTTTATTGACGGCAGCAGTAATTTATTAAGAGCCGGTATGCCGGTTTATTTTTCAGGTGTTAATACAGTTAATTTAGCAGACGCGGATGATAACAATAAAAAGACACGCGCATTTTGCCTTTATACAGACGGGTCTAATGCTTTAGTACAGAATTACGGAATAATATCTGATGTGCCGATTCAAAGCGGTATTACAGTAAGTCAAGGTAATAAGATATGGCTAAGCTCAACCGCGGGGCATGTAACAAACGTTTTACCGACATCTGGTCTGGAACAAAGTTTAGGAATTGCGACTGACCATGGAACAGCCGCTGGAGGAACACTTACATTAGCAGTAGATATAGATTCTAAAGGAATACAACCATTTTAAAAGAATAACAAGAGGAGGTAGCAATATGTCTTATCGACCTGGTTCTGAAACCGCTTACGGAAGGCAACATGGATATCAAAAAGGTAGCCCCATGGATATAAGAAATCGGCAAATGGTGCTTGCAGAAACAGAAGCCCGTCAACAGCGGGCATATTCAGACCCTAAAAGCAGGCACTACCGGGGCCAGCCTAAAGGAACATTTGACTCACAATATAAGCCTTTTATGGAAGCTATGCAAGCGACTCAAGCCGGAGCGGCGGCAGACAGGACATCTGCATTAGCTGAAATAAGAGCAGGTAAAGAGGCAAGTTTAGGGGCCTTAGACCCGTTTAAACAGCAGATAGAGGGCTTAGCGGCCTCTCCGCAAGCTATAGGAGAACAGGAAACCAGTCAGATGTATGAAGCCGGTAGAACTGGAATCGAAGCCGGGGCACAAGCGCAGATGAGAGAACTATCAGAATCAGGCGGGCCTGGAGGTTTTAGACAAGCTCAAACACGTGGTGTAATGGCCGGCACGACTGGCCAGTTAGCGGATTTAAGGCGTAAGATTGAACTTGAAAAAATAGGCGGTAAAGAGAAGCGAAAAGCGCAGGTAGCTGATTTATGGAGTAAGTATGGCCAGCAAGTAGGAGATATACAGCAACGAGGCGCGGAAGCCTTGAAATCAACTTACGGTCAAACTATTACTGCCATACCCCAGCTAACATACGCATGACCTATAAAATAAGGAGAAAATAACTATGTCCTACGGAATTGACGCGAATACCATGGCCTTGAGTCCTGCGCAAATATTAGCAAATGAAGCGGAGAAGAAAAGCCTGGACTTAGCCGAGCAGAGGTTAGCCTTAGAGGCACGCGCTTTGACTTTGAGAAGTATGCCCTCAGGTGGGGGCGGAGGAGGCACAAGGCGGGTTTATAGCCAACCAGGAAGAATAAGCGATCCAGTGGCTGCTGTTCGTGCGTCATTTGGAGAAAGCTGGATGGCGAAAGAAAAAAGAGAACTGGCAGAAAAAACCAGACTTGCAGAGGAAACCCAGGCCAAGAGACGTGAGGCATTTCAGCAACGTCAGGCACAACAAGAACTTGCTGAAAAATACAGTCAGAGTGGCTGGGAAAAAACACCTACCGGCTGGCGTGAAAGTCCTACTTTTAAACGCGCTCAAGAAACTAAAAGAAAAGAAACCGAAGAATATGACAAAAGTCTTGCGAAAAGTTTAGCGCAGTTTAGACTTGAAAGAGAATACGGCCCAAAAGGTTGGGAGCAGACCCCTGACGATAAATGGCGTGAGAGGCCTGATATTATAGAGGCCCGGAAACTTGAGACTGCTAAGAAAATGAAAGAGCTAACCGGGGGCGGTAGTTATGGCTCCCAAGGAAGTTTTTTAGATAGGTTGGAGACTAAATACAAATGACAAGATTGTCCGAAGTATTAGAGCATGAAAACTACCAAAAAGCTGATCCTGATAAAAAGCGACTTATTTTAGAGGATTGGTATGATTTTACAATAAAATCAGACCCGGATTACGACTCTGCTTCTGATGAAAATATAAGGACTGTTATTTTTAGAGATGTGCCTCCGACTCATATCCAAAAGACTCCTTCTTTATTGCAGAAACTACCAAAGGCATTAGGTGAGGTATTTCTACCTAAAGAAGCTACTGAAAAGTTTGATCCAGAGGGGGCTGGCTATGATTATGAGACAGCGGAAAAATACGGTATAAGCCCTGATGAAACAGGCCATTGGCCAAGCCGAACCCCGGAAACAGGACAAATTTTAAAAGGGCGTAAACATCCCACTTTTCATTTAACAGAACAAGGAGAAAAAGAAGCCGGTTATTATATAACAAAAAGAAAAGACGGACGTTATTACTCACAGCCCACCGCAGGAACAATCAGTCCTTGGAAACCAACAATAAGGCAAAAAATAACAAGAAAAATATTTGGAGACCGAATAAAACCTATAGATTTTATAACTCCATTGGGAGAACCTTTAAAAGATATAACTACGCTTTTAAAAGAAAATCAATCAGCATTAAAACATGCGTTATTATTCCAATTACCTAAAGGAGTTAAAGGTGCTTCGCAAGATATTTTATGGGGTGAAAAAGATGATAGATTAGGCATAACAGAAGAAGAATTTATGCAAAGAGACATCGAGGGTAATCCTATGGGTTGGGATGAAATAATGCAACGTCAACTCAATTACCCGCAAGACTTCCAAAAACCATCTGAATTAAAAAACCCTAAAGGCAATATTGAAAAGTTTGCGTATGATTTTTGGGGTGGTATGACGGAGTTTTTCACTAAACCACAATCGTATGCAATAATGTATGGTATTCAAAAAGCATTCCCAGTTATATTTGGAACATTAGCAAAAAAACCGTTCTTTCAAAAGGAAGTATTAAAAGCAGGCGGAAAAGCAGACACTATTCTTAGAAAAATGTTCTTTGAGCCTGTAGGAAATATATTTAAAGCTCTGCCTAAAACTGCTTTTCAGGAGTTAGGCTTAAAAGAGGGGGCTTCTCCGCAAGCGGTAAAAAGTGCTTATCGTAAATTAGCAGTTAAATGGCATCCAGACAAAAATCCTAAAAACCCGATAAAAGCTACCCAGAAGTTTATAAGAATCAATGCTGCTTATGAGAAACTAACCAAAGAATTTTTAAAAAAACCCATTAAGGTTACGCCTAAAGCAGAACCATTTAAACCAGTTATTAAGAAAACTTTTAAAGATATTAAACCCGCAGAAGCCTTTAAGCCTATAGTGAAAGCATTGCCTAAGTCTGGCGTGGCCCAGGTTGACAAAGCTATTGCCAGTGTAGCAAAGACTCCCGGAATCAAGTTAGATACCCTTAAAAAGACTCTCACAGGCGATATTATTGGTAATATGACACCTATAGCGGACAGAAAAGCTACTCCGGCGGCGATTAAGAGTGCCTTGACTAAACTTGAGAATGTAAAGGCCGCTATTAAAGCTGATGATATTGATAATTTAGGAATGTATAATATCTATAAGCCTGCTGAAAAGCCTGCTCTTGAAGCGTTTAAACCGAAAGCCCCAGTCTCCTTAGAAGCCGAAGCCAAGAAGGGTTTGGTGAAAGAAGAAGGCAGTAGGTTTAAAACAGCACAAGAGTTGCTCCGTGAAGTAGGTCGTTCTAAACTTGGGAGACAGGGGCTAGATATAAATAGAGCAGAAGCAAAACAATTAACAGAATATCTGTTATCTCTAAAGGATCCTACGCTTGCGACAGAGAGAGGCATCGTTTATAAGCCTTATGGAGCGACAAGAAATGAAGTAGACATTATTCTTGGTAAAACAGGTTTTGCAACTTATGCGGCAGAAGGCGGAAAGGTTGTATTAGAAGCAATAAGAAAACCTGATGGAACTTATGAAATAAGTAGGCGTGTAAGAGTACACGCCACACCTCTTGATAAGAGTAAGATTGTTGAACGGTTAAACAAAACACAACTGTTGCAGTTGTCTACATCTGAGCAAGCCCACAAGCCGGAAGTTAAGGCATTTGAACCTAAGAAAGCAAAGGTAGAGGCGTTTAAGCCGAGAGAAGAACCTAAAAAAGTTAGTGGTGTAGCAAAAAGCATTCAAGCCAAAGCTGTAGAAAAAGGTTTAATTGATAAAGGTTTCAATGAATTAGCTGAATATACTCCTGCGGTTATTAAAGAACAGGCTGATAAAATGGCTACTATAATGAGAATGAATATTGAGAAAGCTAAAAGAATTGCAACTGGTAGAGAAGCCTTGCCAGAGGGATTAAAAGGCGCAACAGCTTTACAGGTAATGGAAGATTATGCTATGCAAACCAAAGATGGTCAATTGGCAATGGATTTAGCTAATTCGCCTATAGCTACAGAAATAAGCGCAGCAGCCCAGACGCTAAGGTTATCAGCAGAAAGAACGCCAGACTCTGCTACTGCTAAAATAAAAGAAATAGCAAAAACCAGAGAAATGGTAGTTGAAAAGAAATTAAAAGGTCGTAACCCTGAAAAAATAAAAAGCACTTTAAAAGATTCTTTAAAGAAAAAAATGGCAAAAACAAAACCAAATAAATATGACTGGAATAAATTTGTAGATTCAATAACCTGTTAGGAGAAATAATGGCAATATTTTGTTTACCTAAAGATAAAGCATTAGCATTAAAGAAAGCTTTAAAACGTGGTGAGTTAAATCCTGATAAATTAAGTGCTATGACTTCTGTGGCAAGAAGGTCTTTATTGGCTAAAATTGTAGGAAATGCAGACGCTAAGGAGTTAAATCTTTCATTTGAAAAGAAATCGTTACTTGTAAATGAAGAAAGAGCTATGGTAGATTGGGTAAAAGACTCAACTGGTATGTCAAAAGAACAAAAAATTGCCACTACTGCAAAAATAAAAAAAACTTATGAAGAAAAAAAAAGAAGGGTTTATGACCCCAAGGAAAGCGAACAATTTTTAAACGAAATAACCAGTGATGTTTTTTCTAAGAAGTATAAAGCTGACGTTACACTTGAAGAAGCTCAAACAATAACGGAATTATCACAAAATACGAGCATAGCAAGAGAAAAAATGAACCCTGATTTTACATGGGAAACACCTAAAGACGGGCTTGATTTTGGTGCTTCAAAAGTTGCTCTTGATAATTATACAGGGGCGTTAAAACTTAAAGCAACGAAAGCCGAACTTGTTAATCCTTTAAAAAGACCAGGTATTTTAAGCAAAGCAGACGCTGTTATTCAGGATATAAAGGTAGCGGCTAATTTTATTGCAGATAACTCAAGGTCATTAAAAGCATCTTATGACAACAGTTTTTTTGGCAGACAAGGTATAAAAGTATTATTAAACCCGAGATACGCTAAAGATTGGGGTAGAAATTTCATTAAATCTTGGAGTGATATTTATAAAACGCTAAAAGGCGGCAACAAAGCTGGTGATGCTATAATTGACGCTACAAAAGCAGAGATATATTCAAGAAAAAACTATCTTAATGGCAGATATGAATTAGGTAGAAAACTTGATATTGGTACAGGTGAAGAAGAATTTCCTACATCATTCCCAAGTAAAATCCCTGTTTTAGGGCGAGGTTTTAGAGCGTCAGAAGTAGCTTATGAAGCAGGGGCTATGAGATTAAGAGTTGATGTTGCCGATAAAATGTATGATATGGCAGAAAAAAACGGCGTTGCCTTAACTGATAAGTTTGAAACTGGCAGTATAAACCAACTAGTTAATAGCATGACAGGCAGAGGTAAAGTCCCGTTAGGAGAAAAAGGGCAAAAAGCAATAAATAAAACTTTTTTTTCTATTAAAAAAGTAAAATCAGATATTGATTTTTTAACAGATATGTTCAAATCAGGTAAATCTGAATTTGTAAGAAAACAAGCGGCACTAAATCTTTTGACAGTGGTTTCTTCTTTAGGGGTTATGCTTAAAATCGCTCAAACTTTGTGGCCAGACGATAATAAGGATATTTTTAACCCTACCAGCTCTAATTTTGCAAAAATAAGAATTGGCTGGGTAAGATTTGACCCTACTGGCGGCATGGGCGGTCTTGTTGTTTTAGCGGCTAAAATATTATCGCAAAGAACAACAAGCACGACAACAGGTATTACTAAAAAACTTGGGGAAGGATATGGAACTCAAGACGGAATGGATGTAATATGGAATTTTACAGAAGGCAAGTTTGCTCCTGCTACCGCAACAGTAAAAAACATTATTAAACAAAAAACCTTTGATTATAAAAAACCTACTATCAAAAGTGAAACCGTTAGTCTTACAGTTCCAATTACAATAGAAAATATCCATGAACTTAAAGATGAACCAATGGGAATGCAATTAGCGGGTTTAATTGCGGATGGTCTTGGTATCAACGTTACTGCTTATACTCCATCAGAAGATTGGAGCGAAAGTAAAACTCAAGAAATACAAAAATTTAAAAGTAAAGTAAGTGAGAAACAGTTTAAAAAAGCTAATGATGAATTTAATAAAATATATTCTAATCAGTTACTTAAACTAAGAAAAGACAAGTTTTTTGATAAATTATCAGATGAGAAAAAACAAAAAGTTATCACTTCTAAAAAACGTGATATAAAAAAATATATTTTAGGGAAATATTAAAATAATGAAAAAAACAACTATTATAATAGTGATTACAACTATCCTTTTATGCTTGGGGTTTATGTTTAACGCGCTAACCGCCAGAGCTGAAAAGCGTGTTGTTGCCTGGGATTCAAATGACGGAACCTATTATAAATTATCACAAATCACGCTGGATGATACCACTAAAGACATTACCTTTACCGCAAATCTTTTATTCTCCGCAGATGATGTTTATAGCATAGGATCAGCAACCGCCGCAATAGATGGAATATATGCAAATGACCTTGACCTGGGAACAAACGTACTCAACGACACTCATTTAGGGTATTTTCTAAGTTGGGAACATGCCTCTGACGTTTCTAAACTTGACGGAGAGGATATATATGATAATTCTATTGATGAGGATTCCTTAGACTTCGGGACCTCAACAGACCAGATTTCAGCCATAGACCTGCCAATAGCAGACTCCGGCTCTCTG
>DAOVNW010000012.1 GCA_030630095.1 Candidatus Omnitrophota bacterium | reverse complement strand
AGTCAAGCCGTTTAGCCCGCGGGAGTTGGTCTTGCGGGTGAAGGCGGTGTTAAAGCGCAAAGTAACTCTTGAAGCTCGAAATGACCTCCTGTCCGCGGGAAAACTCGTAGTGGATATTGCCCGCCACAAAGTGACGGTTGATAAAAAAGAGATAGAATTGACGCCGATGGAATTTAAACTTGTAGTTACTCTGATAGAGGAAAGGGGCCGGGCGCAATCACGCGATAAATTATTAAATGACGTTTGGGATATAGCCGCTGACGTTACTACCCGCACCGTAGATACTCACATTAAGCGTCTCAGGCAAAAATTGGGCAAGGCAGGTAATCTTATTGAGACGGTAAGAGGCCTGGGATACAGATTTAGCGAAGGGGATTGATGTGAAGACGTCCATTCATTATAAGATTACCTTTATTTTTGGAGTAATTATCGCTGTTGTTTTTTTAGGCGTTTATATTTATCTTAACAACAATTTAAGAGAAGATACCTACCAGCGCATTAGAACTAACCTTTTGAGGCAGGCCTCGCTTACTAAGTCCTTTTTTGAAGAAGACCCGGCAGGAGCAGTCCGGCATCAGGGCATTGACGCGGCAGCCAACAAGATAGGAAAAGAGTTGAGCGCGCGGGTTACCGTTATCGGATCTAATGGAACTGTTTTAGGCGATTCATCATTGGGTGAAGGGGAGCTTGGAAGCGCGGAAAATCATCTTTTTCGGCCGGAGGTTCAGCAGGCTTTACTTACAGGTACAGGTGAAAGCAGGCGCTTTAGCGCTACCCTTAAAAAAGATATGCTTTATGTTGCCCGCGGATTCGGAGAAGGGAAAACCCGCGGCATAGTTCGGCTTTCGATGCCTCTTTCTGAGATTGAATTGATATCAAGCCGCCTAAAAAAGCTGTTAATCACCTCTTTCCTGCCAGCTTTTCTTTTGGCTGTTATTATCAGCTTCGCGGCCTCGGCCTTCATAACAAAACCGATTAAAAAAATGTCCTCTTTTGCTCAAGCTATAGCCGGCGGCGACTTTTCGAAGAGAGTTTTGATTTCAACCAAAGATGAAATAGGAGATCTGGCGAAAACTTTTAATTATATGTCGGAGCAAATTAGGTTTAGAATAGAAGAGGTTACCCTTAGCAGGTCAAGATTTGAGGCGGTGCTTTTGAGTATGTTTGAAGGGGTGATGGTGGTTGACATAAGAGGGGAAATTTTGCTGATGAATCAGGCCCTTAAGGATTTCCTGCTTGTTAAAGAAGAGCCTCACGGTAAAAAGCCGCTTGAAG
The DNA here is from genome assembly GCA_030630095.1 of Candidatus Omnitrophota bacterium. GTDB lineage: Bacteria > Omnitrophota > Gorgyraeia > JAGLLT01 > JAGLLT01 > JAGLLT01. The sequence continues at coordinate 10,702 of DAOVNW010000012.1, read as the reverse complement.
TAGTGCGTAACATTGAGATACAGGAAATTATTGATAAGGTTTTAAAGATAAAACAGGGTGTTCAATCGCGGGAGATTTCTCTTTTGCTGCCGGAAGAAAAGACCTTGCTGCTGCACGCGGCGCCTGTTGTCCGCGAAGGCGCGACCGAAGGCGCGGTTTTGGTATTTCATGACATAACGAATTTAAGGCGCCTCGAAAAGATGCGCCAGGATTTCGTGGCTAACGTTTCTCATGAACTGAGAACGCCAATCGCGAGCATTAAGGGTTATGCCGAGACCCTGATAGAAGGCGCTCTGGATGATAAGGAGAACGCCAGGGATTTTTTAAAGATAATTTATTCTGACTCCGACCGGCTGGCCAAATTAATTGACGATATACTGGATTTATCCAGAGTGGAATCAGGCAGGTTTAAGATGACCTTAATGCCCTCGGCCGTAAAACCGATTATCGAACGGGTTGCGGCTGGCCTAAAAAAGCGGGCTCAAGGTAAGTCAGTAGAAATTAAAATAGATATTCCTCAGGATATACCCCGCGTCTTAGCCGACGAAAATAGAACCGCCCAGGTTTTGTTAAACCTCATAGATAACGCGGTAAAGTACACTGAAAGCAAGGGTGAGGTTGTTATATCGGCGAAAGAGCAGGGTAAATTTGTCCGGGTAGATGTTTCTGATACGGGAATCGGTATTCCCGAAAATGATTTACCCCGGCTTTTTGAACGTTTTTATCGTGTAGACAAGGCCCGCTCGCGTGAGTTAGGCGGCACAGGCCTCGGCCTTTCTATTGTCAAGCACATCGTCCATGCCCACAACGGCCAGGTTTTTGTCCAAAGCGTATTAGGGCAGGGCTCCATCTTTAGTTTTACCATCCCTAAGGCTTAAAAAAGCCTCCAGTCTTTTAAATCCCTCTATTTCAAAGTTCACAAAAAATTCACTTGTTTGTAATTTTTCCTTCACATCCGAAATGTATACTTTTGCTTAAGTAAAGGAATGATGAAAAAATGAAGATAATAATTTTCTGTTTGGTTATGCTGGTGTTTGTAATTTTAATTTGGCTGAGAATGAAAAAATATAGGGATAAATTAGAGCCAAACGCGAAGATTATTGTCTGTTTAATAAATAAACTAAGAGATAAATAATTTACTGTATATCCCGCCTCGAAAGATATCGCGAAATTGTCGGTCGGAGAGAATTTCGCGACTCTCGGCGGAATTAATTCGGGCTTATCATTTACGACAGCAAAGCTGACATAAATGATGCCCTCATTAAGGAGGTGATAAGGCAGGATGCGGGCAATTGTCAATCTGCGAAAAGATTTCGTTAGCAGCCATCTTCGTTCACAGATTGACGCGTTGAAAGATGTGTTGAAGACTATGGAGACAGAGAACTCGATGGACGACGGCTATATAGATGAAAACTTAAAGCAGGTAGAAAAGAATTTACAACGGCTTAGAAAGCTAAGCAAATCTCAGTAGGGGTTTATCTCGTAGGCTTGTCCTATGGGGATTCTCTCCAAATAGGGCAAAATTAACGAAAGGAAAAGAAAAAATGTTCAAAGGATTTAAGTTAACGGGGTTAATAGCGCTAATAGTATTTCTTGCACTGCCGGTTATGGCGCGGGCTGATGAGCCGCTTTTGGATTTATTGCGTAAGAAAGGGGTTATCAGTTATGAAGAGGCGGAAAAGATAAGAATAGAAACGACGGAAAATAAGGCGGACTCTCTTATTTCCCTTAAAGGCGCGGATATTTATCTGGGCGGTGAGTTGGAGATAGAGTTTAGAGATACGCAGAAGGATGACGGGATATCTGACGCGGAGGCGAGGTTTCAGTTTGATAAGTTTGTGCTGAAGCCGGAGGTAAACTTTACGAAGTCAAACATTTCCTTAAAGGCGGAATTAGAATTCAAGCCGGATGAAGCTTACTTTGCTAATGGTGGTATTTATTTCAAAAATTTGCCCTTAGACTCACAAATTTTTGCCGGGTTGAAGAGCAGATTTATTGGCGCTTCCCGTAAAACCGAGGTTTATCCTTTGGTGGGTACCGCTTTGTGGAGGTATGAGCAGCTTCAGGTAAACTGGGAAGCGGAGCAAGATCCTTTTTATTGGGGCGTTGCTTTTGGTGAGGGTTTGAGGCTTGGAACTAAGCAAGTGGCCGAGGATTCCAGTTACAAGATGCTGCGTGATAACCGTAATGTAGCGCATAAAACAGGCCATCCGGAATATGGAGTTAAGGTTGGCGTTAAGCCTGATATTGGAGATTGGGGCAGTCTGGATGTTTTGGGCTTTGGATTTTTCGGAGAATTAAGCGGTGACGATATTGATTTGCTGGCGAGTAAATTATCCGACTATGACTCTAACTCCGACACAATGCGCCGATACGGCGGGAGATTGGTTTATAAGTACAAATTTGACAAATTAAAGGAGCTTACTTTAGTAGGTGAAGGAGCGCAATTTGATGACGGGGTTCTGGAAAGAACGGCTTGGTATATTCAGGGATCGCATAAATGGAAGTTTAATAGAACCTATCTTTGTTCTTTTGAACCTGTAATAAGATATGGCAAGCTGGATACGGACTGGACAAAGTCTTTCAAGAAATCCGCTTCCTGGGATAGAGAGATGTTGACTGTCGCCTTGATTACAGAGCTTGCCAAAAACGTTAAGTTAAAGGCCGAATATTATATCAACGATGAGAAAACCGGCGGCAGGAATGTGAACAACGATGAATTTCTTGTGCAGTTGGAATATAAGTTCTAATTTATTGTCACTAACATTTTACTTAGTTGTCACAGAATTGTCACAATTGAATGTTAAACTTTTAAGATTAAAATGGAGGAATAGTCAAATGAAAAGAATGATTTTACAAGGTTTATTAGGGCTATTCATCCTGGGTTTAATAGCCCAGGGTGTTTGTGCTGAACGCGGCCGGCTTGTTATTCAGGGGTCAACTACGGTCTTGCCCATTGCTCAGAATTGCGCCGAGACATTTATGAAGAGGCATCCGGCGGCAGACATTTCAGTCCGCGGCGGCGGCTCGGGAACAGGTATTGCCGCTTTAATTGACGGTATATGTGATGTTGCTGATTCTTCCCGTCCGATGAAAAAAAAGGAGATATTGAAAGCTAAAGAAAAAGGGGTAAACCCCGAACCATATGTAGTTGCTATGGATGGAATCGCGGTGATTGTTCATTCTTCAAATCCAGTTAATAAGCTTACGCTTACTCAGATTAAAGATATCTATACGGGTGGAATATCTAACTGGAGTGAGCTTGGAGGCGGGAATCAAAAAATAGTTGTTATTTCAAGAGATGTTGCCTCGGGAACATATGAGGCTTTCGGCAAGCTGGCGTTAAAAAAACAGCGTGTGCGCCCGGATGCCTTGCTTCAAGCTTCTAATGTGGCTGTGGCGCAAACAGTTAAGCGCACAAAAGGCGCTATTGGTTATGTGGGCCTGGGGTATTTAAATTCTCAGGTTAAGGCTTTGGTTGTTGATGGCGTTGAGCCTTCAGTTAAGACTGTTCTTAGCGGCACTTATCCAATCTCCCGGCCTTTATTTATGTATACCAATGGCAAGCCAAAAGGATTGACCAAGAATTTTATTGAGTTTGTCTTGAGTGAAGAAGGACAAAAAATAGTCGGGAAACAGGGCTTTGTTTCTGTACCGTGATAAAATTTATCCGCCTACGCTAAGATTATAGGTTTGCCTGTGTTTGAATGTATAGAAAGATGCTGTGGCGGATGTCATTAAATGGGTAAGCCCATAAGGTGTTTCATGAAAAGAACGCGAAAAGAAAATTTAATCAGAAGACTTTTTTGTTTATTTTCTTTATTTTCCATTGTTTTCCTCTTGGGAATTGTTATAGTTTTGTTCAAAGAAGGGCTGCCCATTTTTAAAGTAATATCTTTTGGAAAGTTCTTCTTTGGTAAATTCTGGTATCCTGTTTATGAGCCGCCTGATTTTGGGATTTTACCTTTACTTTTGGGTTCTCTTTGGGTTACCGCGGGAGCGTTGATTATTGCTGTTCCATTAGGAGTGGCTTCCGCTGTTTATATTTCAGAAGTGGCTCATCCCAAAATAAAAGGGTTTATAAAGCCGGCAATAGAACTTCTTGCCGGTGTTCCTTCTGTGGTTTATGGCTTTTTCGGAATGGTGGTTGTGGCGCCTTTAGTGCAGGAATTTTTCGGTTTACCTGTGGGCTTGAACGCCCTTACCGCCGCTATTCTATTAGGCGTTATGGCTATTCCTACTATAACCAGTATTTCAGAAGACGCAATCTCTTCGGTTCCTAAGAGCTTCAAGGAGGCTTCTTACGCTTTGGGGGCAAATAGATGGGAAACTACTGTTAAAGTAACCGTACCCTCCGCGGCGGGTGGAATAAGCACTGCTATTATTCTCGGTATGGGGAGGGCTATTGGAGAGACCATGACTGTGTTGATGGTTGCCGGGGGAGCGGCAGTTATCCCTCGTTCTTTTTTTCAACCTGTGCGGACTATGACCGCGACCATTGCCGCTGAGATGGGAGAAACAGTCGTAGGAAGCGAACACTTCCACGCTCTTTTTGCTATCGCGTTGGTGCTTTTTGCGCTGACCTTAAGTTTAAACATTGGAGCTGATGTTTTAACGCAGAAGTTCAGAAAAAGACTGCGTTAAAACCAGCGCCTTGGGGCGGACATGAGAAAGGTGTAATGTGGATATAAGAAAAACCAAAGAGTTTATAGGTTTTGGAGTTTTAAAATTAGCCGCCGTAATTGTTCTTTTAGCGCTTTTTACTATTCTCTATTTTGTCGCTGTCAGAGGAATAAAGGTGATTAACTGGGAGTTTTTAACTCAAATGCCCCGATCGGGGATGACCGCGGGAGGCATTTTACCGGCGATATTAGGCACATTTTATCTGACTATTTGCGCGATTTGTTTTGCTCTGCCTCTGGGAGTGGCGGCGGCGATATATTTAACCGAGTACGCGAAGCAAGGGCGGTTGGTGAGAATAATCCGTATTGGAATAAATAACCTTGCCGGCGTTCCGTCCGTTGTCTTTGGACTTTTTGGCCTGGCGGTTTTTGTTAAATTTTGCGGTTTTGGTATTTCTATTCTTTCAGGCGGCCTTACTCTTGGAATATTAATTCTACCGACAATTATACGTGCCAGTGAAGAAGCCCTGATGGTTGTTCCCCGGTCTTTTCGCGAGGCTTCTTTGGCTCTGGGGGCGACCAAATGGCAGACTATCAGTAAAGTAGTGCTTCCTAACGCTGTTTCGGGGATGTTAACCGGTTCAATATTGGGCATTGGCAGGGCTGCCGGCGAGACGGCCCCCATTCTTTTTACCGCTGTTACCTTTTATTCCGTGAGGCTTCCTCGTTCAGTTTTTAGCGAGGTACAGGCCCTGCCTTATCATATCTACGCCCTTATGACTGAAGGCACGCATCCTGAGGCTCAGATACCCATTGCTTATGGCGCGGCGTTGGTTTTAGTCTCTTTGGTTTTAGGCATAGACTTAATCGCTATTATTATACGTAATCGATTTAGGAGGAGGAAGAAGTGGTGATAGAAATTCAAAATTCAAAATTCAAAATTAAAAATGAAAAAGAAGAAAAAATTGAAAAAGATATTCGAATTTCTATTCGTGATTTAAATATTTGGTACGCGAATACTCGGGCGGTAAAAGACGTAAGCCTTGATATTGAGAAAAATAAAGTTACAGCTATTATTGGGCCGTCGGGATGCGGTAAGTCTACATTAATCAGAGCTGTTAACCGGATGAACGATATTATCCCCGGGGTGAAGGTTAAGGGAGAAATTTTATTAGATGGGGAAAATATTTATGATGAGGATGTAGATGTAGTAACGATAAGAAGAATGGTCGGGATGGTTTTTCAGAGATCAAACCCATTCCCAAAAAGCATATTTGAAAATGTTGCCTATGGGCTTAAGATTAACGGGTTTCTTAGAAAAAAGGAGATTGCCGAAAGGATTGAGCAGTCCTTAAAAGACGCCGCTTTGTGGGATGAGGTGAAAGACAGGCTGGGTGATTCGGCCCTTGATCTATCGGGCGGACAGCAGCAGCGTTTATGTATCGCGCGCGCTCTGGCGGTGGAGCCGGAGGTGGTTTTATTTGATGAGCCTTGTTCTGCCTTGGACCCGGTCGCTACAGCGAGGATTGAAGAGTTAATTCAGGAGCTAAAGGAAAAATATACGATTGTTATTGTAACGCACAATATGCAGCAGGCGGCCAGAATTTCTGATTTCTGCGCCTTTCTTATGCTGGGTGAGTTGATAGAATTTGATAAGACAGATAAAATATTTACTACGCCCTCTAAAAAAGTTACCGAGGATTATATTACGGGAAGATTTGGATGAGGAAGCGTAAAGCGTAAAGCGAAAAATGTAAAATGCAATTAGGATTAAGGAGGCATAATATGGAAAGACATTTTGATGAGGAGTTGAGCGGGTTAAAAAGCCAGTTATTAAAGATGAGCGCTCTTGTTGAAGAGGCTATCAGCCGTTCGGTAAAGGCTCTGGTGGAACGTAAGGCTGAGTTGGTGGAGGAAGTTATTAAAAGCGATGAGGTGATAAATATGCTGGAGATTGAAATAGATGAGTTATGCCTCAAGCTTTTAGCCCTTTATCAGCCGGCGGCGGTTGACTTGAGGTTTGTCTGCTCGGCGATGAAGATTAATAATGAACTTGAACGCATAGGTGATCAGGCGGTTAATATTGCCGAGCGCGCGCGGGAGGTAATTAAAGAGCCGCTACTTAAGCCTTTAATAGATATACCCCGCATGGGTTTGTTAGCGCAAAAAATGGTAAAAGATGCCATTGACGCTTTGGTTAATAAAGATGACGCTCTGGCCGGGGATGTCTGCAGGAGAGACGATGAGGTAGACAGTTTAAATAATCAGATATTCAGGGAACTTCTTACCTATATGATAGAAGACCCTAAAACAATTACCAGAGCGGTGGAGCTTATTCTGGTAGGAAGGCATTTGGAGCGCATAGCGGATCACGCTACCAATATCTCCGAAGACGTTATATACTTCTTAAAAGGTAAAAACATAAAACACCACTTAGAAGATCAATAAAAAGTGCAATAATTGCTCCTTTCAATTAACCCGCCTTACATGCTTCCGTTAACGGAGATTGATAATGATATAGAATTAAAAGATATTATTTATCGTATTCAAGCCGTCTGTAGACTGCTATTTGGAACGACAAATACGTATAAAATATTCGCAACCGAAAAAGAGAAAATATTTAAATCCGCTGTCCCCGTGCAAACGACTCCTCAATTGCCTAAAAATGTAAAACATCCAGAGGTTGCGGAATTAGAACAAAAGTGTTTACAGTGCGGGAAGGGTCATAAAATTTATGCGAAACTGGTTAATAACCCACAAATAGACAAGGATTTTCAGTCTAAAGGATTTGTACCTTTTCCTAAGGACAATAAACTCACCTGCGATTGTGGTTATGAGATGGATCTAGGTGGTATACGTAATGAGATAGAGATTAAGGCTGGATTAAAGGTGCTTGATTCTTGAGCTAAGATAAGGTATAATCAAAAAAAGGCAGAGAGATGAAAAAAGACAAAAATCTTAAAAGAAGTAATGAAGAGAGCCTTCTTAATTTCTTGCAGAAAACTAAAGAAGGTAAATATGCTAAGATTGAAAAGAGTTCACTTTCATTTATTCGCATTCGTGAAAAGAGTGAACTTACTGAACCTGCCCCGGATGAGTCTTTTTACTACAGTGTTAGTTAAAATTTAGTCACCCCCAATAATACCAAATCATTTTTCCCAGCCATGAGTCGCGTTTATTTTTGCCGGTGGCGTAAGATCCACCGCATTAAAACGTAGTCTGGATAATGTCGCCCGAATCAGTTTTTCTTGGCCCTCCGGCAGCAATCATTTCTCCTAGTCAGCCCAATTCACATTCTACTTTAGAGAAATAGCGGAACTTTCTCATTTTTAATTCAATTGCTTTTTGTGCTGATTTTTGGTATAAATAAACTTATCAGAGATTTAATGTTTTTATCGCGGTTTTCGGCGGCGGAGCCGCGGTGAAGGGAGAAGGTGCTATTATGAGAGAGCGGTTATTGGAGTTTTTTGAACAGATTCCCGAGAGCGATGATATCCTGATTAAAGGATATGAAAAGGACGCGGTTCGCGAGATTAGCTGCCGGGAGTTCCGCGAAAGGGTTTTTGGCATTGCCTCTTTTCTTAAAGATAAAGGCATTATTTCACAAGACCGCGTAGCTGTTATTGCTGAGAAGTGCCCGGAGACCATCGCCGTTTTTTTCGCCATTTGGTTAAACGGCGGCATTGCCGTACCTATTTGTGAAACACTTCAGCCGAGAGAGCTTTCCTTTATTTTAGGTAATTCAGGGGCAAAGATGATTCTTTGCTCTGAAAATCTGAAAAAGCGAATTGAGGGATGCCTGGCTCCTTTAGAGATAACCACTTATGATTTTTCATCATGGAAGGGGATAAGCTTATCTGAAGTTAATAAGGAAAGCTTTGCCTTGAAGGTAAAGCCCGAAGATACAGCTTTTTTAATATACACTTCAGGTTCGATGGGAAATCCCAAAGGAGTTATTCTTAGCCACCAAAACGTAGCCTTTAACGCGGCTGTGGGTGGTGATTACATTGGAAAGAAAAAAACCGACGCGGTGATGTCTGTTTTGCCTTACTGGCACTCTTTCGCGATTACGGCCGAGATTTTTACTATGATGCACACGGGCGGGAAGATATATATTCCCAGGAACAAGGCAACATTTATGAAAGACATTGCTTTGTTTGGCCCGACAATCATTTTGAGCGTACCCAGGATAGCGGAGATGATAAAGAAGGGCATCGAAGGTTCTGTAAAGAAAAAATCACCGTTAGAGCAAAAGATTTTTAAGTTTGCCCAAAAAACAGCTTTAAAATATCATCTTACGCCGGCAAAAAAAAGAGGCCCGCTGGAAATAATAATGTATCACCTTACGCGAAAAGTTATTTTAAAAAAAATAAAAGAGGGTTTTGGGGGACGCATAAGATACTTCATTGGCGGCGCCGCGCCGCTGGATATTTCTCTGGAGAAGTTTTTCCTGAGTATTGACATTCCCATATATCAGGGGTATGGGTTAACCGAGGCTTCTCCCGTCATTAGCATTAACGCGCCTCATGATTTCGCGGTAGGTACCTCCGGAAAAATGCTTTCGTGGATGACAGAAGAGTACGGTGGTGATTATACTTTTGAGGATGAAAGCGGAAAGAAGGATAAAAAGTTTAAAGGAGAGCTTTTGGTTAAGGGAAAGTGTGTTATGGCAGGGTACTGGGGTATGAAGGAGGAGACCTCCAGGGCATTAAAAGATGGATGGCTTTATACGGGAGATATGGGCTATATTAATGAAGAAGGTTACCTTATTTTATTTGGGCGGAAAAAGAATTTATTGTGCCTGAAGGGGGGAGAGAAATTTTATCCGGAGTTTATTGAAGAGCAGATAAAGACTTCACCCTATATCCTTCAGGCCATGATTATTGGAGAAGGGTGCGCGCGTTCGTCCGTTCTTGTAAATATTAATCAGGATTTACTAAAAGGGAAAACTGCTGAAGAGATTGACAAGATTATTGCTCAGGATATCCGGCAGGCGACCCATGATTTCGAGACATACCAGCGGCCCGCCCGGCATCTGATACTACCCGAGTTTACTATGGAAGAAGATTTGCTTACCAATACGCTGAAGATAAGAAGGCACAGGGTGTTAGAAAAATACAATAAAGAGATTGGCGGGTTGCTTAAGAGGATTAAATAGGCGGTATCTTTTTGCTTCGGCATATTGACATAACGATATTAGTAGCATATACTTTAAATAATAGGCCTAAATGGCCTGTTAAAACTTTCGCGAAAGAATTTAATCTGAAAGCCAAAGCGGGTATTATCAAAAAAATAAGGGAGGAATAAAGCAATGGATAAAAAAAAGATATTGCTTATTGATAATGAAAAAGATTTTACTGACGTAGTAAAAATGGCTCTTGAGGCGACGGAGAAATATGAAGTTACAATAGAAAATAAAGGCGCGAATGGTTTTGTTGTAGCAAGGGCGATGAAGCCCAACTTGATATTGCTTGACATAGTAATGCCTGATATGGAAGGCTCTGCTGTGGCGGCCCAGATAAAAGATAATGAAAGCCTTAAAGATACCCCGCTTATATTTTTGACCGCGGCTCTAACGAGAGAAGAAGCAAAAACTCAAGGCAGTGTTATAGGAGGCTGCCCTATTATAGCTAAACCTGTAAGCAAAGAAGATCTTATCAGCTGCGTTGAGAAAAACATCAGTTAAGAAGCTAAACAGTTTTGAGAAGGAAAGCTTTGCATCCGGCGCGATAGTTTTTATAAAAAAATCTTACGATATAAATGATTTGATAAAGAAAATAAAGAGAGTGATTTAAGTATAAATTAATATTTAGGCCCCGCTAATCCCCCCCACCCCAAGGTTTCCTTGACAATTCTTAAAATATAGTGTATATTTATAACGGACGGACTTGTCAGTCCACTTAAAGGAGGTTGAGAGATGAAGATTATAAACAAAACTAAAAGAAAAGAACTTACCCGGATGAGGCAAAAACAAATACTTGATGTCGCATCCGATGTTTTCTCTAAGAATGGATATGCCCGCACCCAAGTTGATGAGATCGCGAACATAGCGGGCTTAGGTAAAGGTACAGTTTACAGGT